>JAJYGR010000152.1 GCA_021790655.1 Acidobacteriota bacterium
CAATGTCGTCGAGCTTCAACTTTGCAGCGAACCTGTCTACTAGAGGACTATCTTCTCCAGAAATGAGCGTCACGAGCAGGCCCGCTTTGCGCGCCAGCGAAACTCCCATCACGTCCGCAAAGCAAAAACGCTTCCACTCCTCACCGTTCGGACCCCACCAGATGCCGCCATCCGTCAGAACTCCATCCACATCGAGTGCGATCGCCCGGATTCCTTTCATTTATACTGCGGCCCCAACGCGGCGCAGTTTTTTGATGATGGGCAGTTCGCGCTCATACACACGCTTCACGCCGTCGCCCATAGACTGCTCTACCAGGCGTATGTCGCGAATCAGCCGCGTGATCCCATTCGGTTCGAGCGAGGCCGCCTGATCGCTGCCCCACATCGAGCGGTCCAGGGTAATATGCCGCTCCACAGCACATGCGCCCAGCACCGCCGCCGCGACGCTGGAAGCAATGCCAGTCTCATGGCCAGAGTATCCGATGGGCAGCCCATAGCGTTCTCTCATGGTGGGTATTGCGCGGAGATTCAATTCCTCATAATAGGCCGGATAGGTACTGCAACTATGCATGACGACCAGGTCCTTCTTGCCCAATACCTCAATCGCATGGTCGATCTCTTCATACGTGCTCATGCCCGTCGAAAGAATGACGGGTTTCCCTTTCGAGCGCGTGTGTCGCAGCAGATGGTCGTCCGTCAGAGAAGCGGACGCAATTTTGAAGCACGGCACGTCGAATTCATCGATCAAGTCCACAGAGCCCTCATCCCAGCAGGAGACGAACCAGGGCATGTTGACGGCTTTGCAATATGCATCGATCTCCTCAAAGTCATCGAGATCGAATTCAAGCGCATGCTTCAAATCTCCATTGGTTGCGCCGAAAGGGGTTTCGCGCGGCTTTGCAAGTTCCTCCGCGGAATAGACCACCTCCACGGTACGCTTTTGAAATTTAACGGCATCGCACCCGGCCGCCACAGCAACGCTAATCAGGCGCTTGGCAATATCCAGATTGCCGTTGTGGTTGATACCGATTTCAGCGATCACGTAGCAAGGTTGATGGTCGCCAACGAGTTTTTTACCGATCTTAACAACGCCATGTTCAGGTGTCATATCGCTAGCCTTTAGTACAGATTTTGTATTTGTATTGGATCGTTGATTCAGAACTAAAGTTATCTGTACATAGATGCAAACTTAAGATATTTCGTTCCTCCGATTGAAAGCAAAAGGAGTATACACTTTCTAAAATAGGAAAGCGCATCTCCGGCGAACGTTTGGGGAATTGCTAGCAGCCACGGTCAATGGCGCGATTTCCTGGTGACCTCGTCCTTGATTATGACAATCACCCCAGCCAAGACGCAGCCTGTTTCACCTCACGATTTACATTACATTTTGGAAAAAACTGAGCACTTGTGGGCGGAGTTGCGCGATCGTCGGATTTTTATCACTGGGGGAACGGGCTTTTTTGGGTGCTGGTTGTTGGAAAGTTTTCTCGCCGCCAATCAGGCCTTCGATTTACAGGCACAGGCTGTCGTCTTGACCCGCGCCACGAGCCAGTTCCGTGAGCGTTGCCCTCATCTGGCCATCAGCCCCTCAATTGAATTGCTTGAAGGAGATGTGCGCCATTTTTTATTTCCTTCTGGCGAATTTTCTTTCGTCATCCATGCGGCGACGGAATCAGTCCCAAAACATACGCCAACTCGACCCGAGGAAATGCTCTCAACCATTATCGATGGCACCAGACGATGCCTGGAATTTGCGGAGGCGCGGCGCACGAAGAAATTTCTTCTCACCAGTTCTGGCGCGGTGTACGGCCCACAACCATCAGCGATGACCCACATTCCCGAGGAATATCGCGGTGCGCCCAATGCTTGCGATGAAGGTTCGGTATACGGAGAAGGAAAACGAACCGCGGAGTTACTCTGTGCGATATCTGCCACGCGCACCGGCATGGAGTGCAAAATTGCCCGCTGCTTCGCATTTGTAGGGCCGCACCTTGCACTGGATGCCCACTTTGCCATTGGGAATTTCATCCGCGACGCCATGCGCGGCGGGCCCATTCTGATCCATGGCGACGGCACGCCGATGCGTTCTTATATGTATGCCGCCGACCTTGCCGTATGGTTGTGGACCATCCTGTTCAAGGCCCCCTCCATGCAGCCTTTCAATGTGGGCTCGGACCACGATTTGACCATTCGCAACCTGGCAGACGAGGTCGCTTCAGCAATCAATCCTGAAGTTGAAATTCGCATCGCTCATGCCCCCTTACCCAACGCGACGGTTCAGCGATATGTTCCTTCGATCCATGCAGCCAAGAAGCATCTGGGTATGTCGGAAGGGATATCCTTGCGCGATGCGATTCAGCGCACGGCTTCCTGGCACCGCAATTGACTCCTATCGGCGGAATATGTTAGCAGATCGAGTTTGATGCGATCCAACTAAAACTAAAAAAATCTTGATAAACCCCAAAATTGATACTAACTTAACATATCAATTCTAATGTTCTTCCTTAGGAGGAATCATGTTTTCACGAGGCCGAGTTCTCTTTGCACTTCTTTTTTTAACGTCGTTTACCACCAGCATGATTGCACAAAACGCTGTATCCACAGGCGCCATCAGCGGCATCGTGACCGACAGCGTCGGCGCCGTCGTTCCAAACGCACAAGTCCAGTTGACCAATACCGAAACTGGCATCGTGCTGTCGGGCAAAACGAATGGCACGGGCCTTTATTCATTCCCAACGCTGGACGTCGGCGTATACTCGGTCCGCTTTACCGCGCCGGGCTTTAAGACTGGGTTCATCCCTTCTGTGCCTGTCAGCATCGGACGCACGTCTTCTGCAAGCATCCAGTTGCAGGTGGGGGCAGCGAGTCAGCAGGTAACAGTGACAACAAGCTCATCTCCATTGCTCGACACCAGCGACTCCAGCGTCAGCACCACCGTAGATCGCAAACTCATCCGCGATCTACCCTCGAATGGACGCAACTACACAAATTTCGTCCTGCTGACGCCGAACGTAAACCAGGATGGCGATTTTGGCGATGTGAGTTTCGCCGGCCAGCAGGGTAGCGGCAGCTCTGGATTGGCCAATGGAAATGGGACAAACTCCTTCACCGTGGATGGCGCCGCCGCCAGTAGCAGCTTTTACGGGGGCGCCCGGGGCCGGACGCGCGTGCCCTACGTCTTTGGCGAGGAATCGATCCAGGAATTCCAGGTCTCCGACAACCCTTATTCCGCCGCATACGGAGGCGCAGGCTCCGGCTTCATCAATACAGTCACCAAATCCGGCACCAACCGTATGCACGGCGAGGCTTTTTACTTCAATCGCAATTCCGCCTTCGCGAACAACGACGCTCTCGATAAGGCGGCTGGTCGTCCTACCCCGTATAACGTGCTCCAGCAGTTCGGCGCGAATGCTGGCGGGCCAATACGCAAAAACAAGCTCTTCTACTTCTTCGACTACGAACAATCGCGGAATAACATGCCCATGTCGATCATCAACACAGGCATGGCTGATCTGAACGTAACCAGCTTCGGTCTACCCACAGGCACAGTGCTGCCAGCCCCAAATGCCGCATTTCCAGCGGCCAGCCCCAACAGCACCAGCGCCAATGCGAATGCGAGCAACCCCATTTACCTGCAGCAGGTGGCCAACGCGTTGCATGTCATTCAATCGAACCTCGGCACTGTCGCGCGCAGGCAAAATGACCTGTTGTTTTTCCCCAAAGTGGACTGGCAGGCGTCTCCGAAAGACCACCTGACCTTCCACTTCAACTACAACAAGTTCGATGGGCCTGGGGATGTGGTGACTTATAACCCGGTTTCGTTCGGCGGAATCGAAACAATGGCCAATAATTATGTGCGCGACTACGATACCGGAGTTCACTGGACCCATACCTTCAGCGCCAGTCTACTGAACGACACATACCTGAGTTATACGCACGACATCCAGAGCGATACCCCCAGCGGTCTGGCGCCTTCGCCAACTTTCCCCACAGTGGAGCTGTTTTCTCCACAGTTTTTTATGCTGGGCAATCCGGGTTTTGCCGATAGCAATACACCGGAAACCGAGTATCAGTTCAACGATCATGTGACCTACGTGCGCGGCCGCCATACGATCAGCACCGGATTTGACTTCAATCATGACAGCGTGAACGACTTCGAGTATGGCAACTTCCGCGGCACCTACGCTTTTACCAGCCCGGAAAACTTCGCCCTGATGCATGAGTTGTTCTATAGCCAGAGCGGCGGAAATCCTACCTATTCCTTCAGCGTGCCGTACTTCGGCTTTTATGTGGATGACAAATATCAGATTGCGAAGAATGTGACGCTCGACCTTGGCTTGCGCGAGGATTTCCAGGTCTTTCCGCAGCCGGCTGAAAACCCTGCTTTCCCGCAGACAGGCAAGTTCCCGAACGAGTACCGGCGCTTCGCGCCCCGCTTCGGATTTGCATGGTCGCCCTTTCCAAAGACGGTCGTACGCGGCGGCTATGGGGTGTTCTATACGGACCTGAACGGACTGAATTACGAGGGCTCGGCGCTTTCCAACGGATTGGCAAGCCAGCAATCCAGTGTTTTCCTGTTTCAGCCGCCGATCAGTGCGCCGACCTTTCCGAACCAGATCAGCAATTCGAGCCTGTTCGCGGCGTCACCCAATATCTCCGTCTTCGCGTCGAATGTAAAGCCGCCCACCATCCTGGAAAGCAACTTGCAGATCGAGCAGGCGATCAACGATCAAACCACTTTCAGTCTTGGGACCGTCTGGTCGCACGCGAACCACCTTATTTCGTCGAGCGCCTACGACATGAATCTGATTAAGCCAACCGGAACGACTACCTATATCGTTTGCCCGAAAGATACACCGGAAACGGCCAGTTCCTGCACTGGATCGACCTACGTTGGGCCGAATCTCGACAGCGGCCTGTTGACCGAGGGAGCCATCAATCCAAATCTGGGGCAAATCAACGCCCTCATCAGCCCTGGCCATAACAATTACATCTCCATGATTTCGCAACTGACCCGGCGCGCGCGAAATGGCCTTTCGCTGCTCACCTCCTTTACCTGGGCCAAAAATATCAATTCCAACGGAGTTGATTTCAACAACCAGTTCGATTTTTCAAACACGCACGGGCCGTCTAACCTAGATCAGCGGTTTCGCTTGTCGATAGCCGCTGTGTACCAGCCGGTGACCACCGGCATCAGCAACCAGACCCTGCGCAGGCTGGCCGAGAACTGGACCATCAGCACGGTGACGCAGTTCAACTCCGGACGCCCGTACACTGGCACTCTCAACGCAGCCTGTACCGGGCCCAACCTGCAGAACTGCAACGGCGCTGGAGACAACCTGAATGACAGCGCCTTCAATGAATCGACGAGCAATACGGCGCTCGGCATCGCCGGGTCCGGCCCGTCTCCCAACCTGGCGTATAACTCGTTCTACGGGCCATGGATCGATGAAGCCGACGCCGGGATCGAGCGCCGCTTCACTATCCACGGAACGCAGTACGTTTCGATGACTGCTCAGGTCTTCAATTTGACCAACCATCAAAACTACTTTGTGCAGGCCCAGGCTGGCGTCCAGACTCTCCAATACAACCCGGTAGGCAACAATTGCGGGGATGGCGCATCAACCAACCAGACATGCTATCTGATCCCGAACACGGTCGCGCAAGCCTCCACCAGCCCCTTTGGTCAGTTGGAGTCGATCGACCAGTTGAACCCGCCCCGTGTCTGGCAGTTTTCCGCGCGCTACACGTTCTAGCGACAAACCCAGGTTCCGGTTCACTAGCAAGTGAACTAGAATCTGGGCTGAGCTTGCGAAAGCCATGCGTAATGACAAATTGAGACACCACTACAACTTTTTTCATGCACGATGACTGGTAAATCCTCTATCCACGTTCAGGACTGCATTCGCAAGACGCGCGATGCCGTACCGCTGAACGCGGATGAAATCGCCATGCTGGTGGGCGGCGCCGCAAATGGCTCCATTCCCGACTATCAACTCTCCGCCTGGTTGATGGCCGTCACCCTGCGCGGCCTTACGACATCTGAGTTGCAAA
>JAJYGR010000055.1 GCA_021790655.1 Acidobacteriota bacterium
GGGGTGAGTGGCAACGCCACGTATCGGCAGGGGGAGCACAGGGAAACAAGATCAACGTCTCCTTTCTTTCGTTAAATAGAAACAAGCGATCCCTTTCTGTGAACTTGAAGACGCCGGAGGGAAAGAATGTTCTCTACGACCTGATCAAATCAGCAGATGTCTTTCTCCAAAACTATCGGCCTGGTGTAGCAACGCGTCTCGGCGTCGATTACGATACCCTGTCAAAGATCAACCCGCGCCTGGTTTATGTATCGATGTCTGGATACGGTGAAACCGGTCCGTATGTGAATCGGCCAGGACAGGATTTAATTCTTCAGGGCATGTCCGGCGCAATGTTGTCTGCGGGACGGGATCATGAACCTCCAACGGCCGCCGGCCAGTTCTTAGTTGATGCAGTCACTGCCTATACCGCGTTTGAAGGCGTGCTCGCGGCATTGCTCCATCGGGAGCGCTCTGGCGAGGGACAGCTGGTATCAGTGAACATGCTTGACGCGATTACCACGTTGCAGATGCAGGAATTGTCCGTCTTCACCGTCGCAGGGAAGCAACAGAAACGCTCGGCGGAACCGCATGCTCACGTGTTCATACGCGCTCCCTACGGTACATTCGCCACCAAAGACGGTTTCATCATTGTTGCTTTTCCAACGTTGAAGAAATTCGGAGAATTGATCGGCGAATCAACCTTCGCGGATATGGAAGACGAGGTCGATTCATGGTCGCGTCGAGACGAGATTTTCGCCAAGACCCTAGCGAGGCTCGTGCACAAAACCTCCGCAGAGTGGCTTCGCTTGTTTGAAGCGAACGATATCTGGGCCGGACCTGTCTATGGCTACGCCGATCTCGTCACCGATCCCCAGATCGCACACAACGGAACATTGGTCGAGTATGACCACCCGACTGAAGGCCACGTAAAGACTCCTGGCTTTCCGATCAAGTTCTCCAAAACTCCGTCGGCTGTATACCGCGGCGCGCCGCTGGCCGGAGAGCACACGAAAGAAGTTCTTGAGGAAGCCGGCTACGAAAAAGCAAAAATCGAGGAGTTGTTGGCTAAAGGTGTATTGGGATGAGTGGCCGCGTCAAATTGAAAAATGGCCGGGAAGCTCTGGCCTATCGTGCCCTCACATGGGATCACCCGCGAGGTTTCAACGCGCTCGATGCTGCGTCAAAGGGACTTCAAAACGACTTGGTGCTGCAATGGGACAAACAGCCTTTGGCGGGTTTTGAAGAACACTCTATCGCGGATTTGTGTTCCAGATACGACCTAATTGTGCTGGACCATCCTCATTTAGGAGAGGCGGTTCAGCAAGACTGCCTTAAACCCATGGATGACGTTATCGATGCAAGAACTCTTGCCAAAATCAGCAATCAGGCAGTGGGAGCAAGCTATTGCAGCTACTCCTATGCAGCACGGCAATGGGCTCTACCGATTGACGCCGCCACTCAAGTGATGGCCAGCCGCCCTGATCTCATGGATGGTGTGGTTCCCGATACCTGGGAAGATGTCGTTAGTCTCGCTCACAAATACCCGGTTGCACTCTCCCTGCAAGGTCCACACGCCATCCTGACACTTTTCTCGATCGCCGTATCAATGGGCGCCAATCCGGGTGCCTTACAGTACCTCTTCCCTCCCAAGCTGGGAGAAGCAGCCATGGAAATTCTTGACGCGGTTTATAGAAGGACCTTACCCGCATCGCACCGGCTCAATCCGATCGACATCCTCGAATCCATGGCGACATCAGACGACCTGGCCTTTTGTCCCTTGGTCTACGGCTACGTCAACTACGCCACCACATCAGATCCAGCGCGCAATTCCATCGTGTTCACCAACGCTCCAAGGATGACTGGCAGCTCAATTCGAGGTTCGATTCTCGGCGGGACCGGGATTGGTTTGTCGAAGCAGTGCGCGGTCTCTCCAGAACTGATATCGCATTTGCTCTGGCTCACGAACGACGAGACGCAAAAGACTTTCATCCCTGCTCACGATGGTCAACCAAGCGCTCGTGCGGCCTGGAGAGATCCAGTAGTCAATAGCCTCTGGGGAGATTTCTACGCGGGCACCCGGGAAACCATCGAACAGGCGTATGTTCGGCCGCGTTACGCAGGATACATCGCTTTCCAGAAGTTGGCCGCTCAAATTGTGAGGCAAGGATTGGAGAGCGATACCTCTTTCGCCGCGACGGTCCAAGCTCTTGAGCAGGCCTTTGAGCACAGTATCAAGGCTCAGAAAAGGAAATGAATACCATGACCGAAGACATAAGTTTTACGATTGAGGGCCACGTTGCCACGCTGGTGCTGAATCGGCCACAAAAATTGAATGCAGTCACTCCAGAGATGTCGAGCGCTATCATCTCCGCGGCGAAAGAATGCAATACTAACGATCGGGTTCGATGTGTGCTTGTGACCGGAGCCGGTCCGAAATCGTTTTGTGCGGGGTCGGACATCCGCGAACTCGACGCCTACGACACACCGTGGAATTTCCGAAACAGGCCAGATTACTGCGACGCGATCCGCCACATGTTGAAACCCACAATCGCGGCGGTCAACGGCTACGCGTTCGGCGGTGGACTGGAAACTTCTTTGAGTTGCGACATCCGGATCGCTGCCACAAATGCTCAGTTTGCCGCGCCAGAGATCAAGCTGGGTTGGATCGGCGGAGGCGGAATGGCGGCTTTCCTATCCCAATCCATCGGGCCGTCCAATGCCGCCCTCATGATCATGACCGGCGATCCAATTAATGCTGAGACGGCGTTGAACTGGGGGCTTGTATCTGAAGTGCTTCCCCCGGAAAAACTCCTCGACAGAGCAAGAGAGATCGCAGCCATAATTGCTTCCCGAGCTCCGATCGCTGCGGAAACCGCCAAGCTAAATCTGCGAGCTTCGGTAAGTATGCCGCAGGAAAAGGCGATCGAATATGAACGCGATCTTCAGACCATCTGCTTTGCGACCCAGGATGCTGCTGAAGGACGAGCCGCGTTTAAGGAGAAGAGGGCGCCACTATTCCAACGGCGCTGATTGCGAAATCACTGATGAAGCGGCTGCAACCGAACAAGGGATAAGCGCCATGGCAGCGAATGAATGTGGCCGCCAACGCTGAACAAGGAGATGTCGATGTTGAGATTGCATGGAAAGCGGATTCTGGTGACTGGCGCGGCAGGTGGGCTCGGAAGCGCGCTTGTGAGTACCTTGCTTGCTTCTGGCGCACGCGTATGCGGATTGGTGCGCGACATCCAGGATGCCGCACGCCTCGAACATGCGATCGGGAAAGCAGATCTTAGTACGATAGTCGCTGATCTCTCACAACCCGAACTCCTTCCGCCGATCATTGCTGAGGAGATCAAGGCCCATGGGCCATTTTATGGATTGGTCAACAATGCTGCGATCTACCCTAAAGCCAGCATCGCGACAGTCGATGTCGCCGAAATTGCTGCTGTACTTAACATAAATGCAATTGCGGCAGCTTCCCTGGTACAGTCCTGCTTGCCCGGCATGGTGTCCTTTGGAGGGGGGCGCGTGATCAATATCGCCTCGAACACATTTGACATGGGGATGGAGGAACTTAGCTCGTACGTGGCGTCCAAGGGTGCGCTGATTGGATTTACGCGCGTCTGGGCTCGCGAACTCGGGTCCCAAGGCATCACGGTCAATGCTGTGTCACCCGGCGCCTTCCGCACGGACGCAGAAAAGATACACCCTGATCCTGAGAAATACAACGCATTCGTCTTGTCCAAGCAAGCGCTGAAGCGGCGTGCCGATCCAGTTGAGTTTGCTGACCTCGTCACTTTTCTTCTAAGCGACCATGCTGGATTTATCACTGGCCAGAATATCCGCATTGATGGTGGATGGATCACACAATGATGCAGTTCCTTAAGTCATCGGTCACAAACTAGAGGCGTAGCGGGCCGGTCCAGGCCGAAGTAGCTGGACTTCCTGCTCCCCTTTCAGAAGCCGCTCCGAGCAGTCAATTTCCTGGAAAGGATCGTGCAATGCCTGAGCTATTTGGTGTAGCGCTGACACGCGCAGATATTGAACGGCGATGTGGTGCGCTTGATCAGTTTGCCGGCGTTCGGTTGATGACGCTCGGCGATGGACTGGAGAGGGGCATCAGAATGCTTGAATTCCGCTCGGGAACGGGGCTGAGATTTACGGTTCTCGTTGACCGGGCGATGGACATTGCCGATTGCGATTTTCAGGGTGCAGCAATCGGCTGGCATTCGCCGTCGGGATTTCGCCACCCAGGGTTGCACGAGCCCGAAGGTGAAGGAGGCCTTGGTTGGCTGCGTTCCTTTTCGGGGCTGCTGATCACTTGTGGCCTCGACCATATCCTGTTTATGGACGAGCGTGACGCGACCAGTTTCATCTATACGCCTCGCCAAAAGGTGCACAATTCGATTCACGGCCGTATTAGCGCCATTCCCGCCCGTCTCCTTGGATATGGCGAAAGATGGGAAGGAGACCGGTGCTTTTTATGGTGCGACGGGATCGTATCGCAAGGCACGGTCTTTGGCGAACATCTGGAATTACGGCGTCGGATCGAAATAGAGGTTGGTACCAACACAATCAAGCTTCACGATGTCATAACTAATCGTGGTTTCTATGTGACGCCGCATATGTTCTGTTATCACATTAACCTCGGTTATCCGTTGCTGGATGCGGGCACTGAATATGTTGCCCCGATCGCAGATGTCGTCTGGGCCGCCCATGAGGGCGACCGATACCGAGCGCAGCAAGTCGGTTACAGGCACTTGGCCGGCCCCCAGGACCACTTCCACGAACAAGTTTGGCAACACGATATGAGAGCGGATAGCGATGGACGGGTGTCGGTTGCTGTACTGAATGCTCGGCTTGGCCTTGGATTCGAACTGAACGTGGCCAAGGACGAGTTCCCATGTATGTATGAATGGCAAAACTTTCAATCTGGGCAATATGCGCTCGGCATCGAGCCCTCTACGCATCACGTCCTGGGAGCTCAATTCGCGCGCGAGCGATCTGAGCAGATTCTTCTGTCGCACGGGGATGCATTTAGCTACCAGTCAGAATTTCGTATCCTCTCGGGCGCAGATGCAATCAGCGAAGCACGTCTTCGCATCTCGCGAACGGCGGAACAGCCGACAGATCCCTATCCGTCTCCGTCGCGTAATTTCGTGTCTCTTCGAGCAAAGAGGAATCTTGCCGACAGGCAGTCAATCGAAGTGTGAATACGTGAAATTCGCGCTGTATGTAGAGAATGGAACAAATTCTCAAGGAGACATTGTGACTTTAGAGCAAGAGCACAGAAGGTGTAAAGTGGAAAGCCGCTCTCAACACAGCCGTTCCTCCAAAGAACGGCTGCACACCATTTCAACTCGCCACGTCACAGTATCTGTGCTCAAACAGCAGCCTTTGGATTCCTCGCAGCCATAGTTTCTGTGGTCGGTACATGGAGAAGATAAATGGATCAAGACTGGCCTGCGCCTGCCCGCATCCGGCACGCATCTCATCTACTTTCCCAAAACTGGGTGCCTCGCGTCTCCTCACTCTGCAAACATCTCCGACTTCTCTTGCTGCGATCTCTGTTGAATCAGCCGGTGTAAAAAAAACAGTTGCCCCAATCCGAGAACTGCAAGCAGGATGGTAAGCAGTTGAATTCCATGACTCCGTGCAAACGCTTCCGTCATCCAGGAAACAGCAAATATCAAAATCGCCATAAATGTGAACCAATGCGTGGCGTCACGCGAGTGAAGGTCTCTTAGTGCCCCAAGAGTTAGGATTATTGCGATGGTAACTAGAACTGAGTCGTAGATTGGGACGTAGACATTTAGAAGCAACGTCCATGTCAGAGTAGCGGCCCAAGCCAGGTATTGCGCAGGGCTACCCCCTCTAGCCGACCTCCATAACAACACCGCAAGTCCTGCTGCAATCGTACCTATTGCACAGATCAAGATGCCCAATCCAGCTCGGGATCGGCCTCTCGAGACTGCGTATGAGAATGAGCTAAGGTCGATATATTTCCAGAGTTGAAGGGCCGAGTGACCGCCAAGTCCTGCGGCATGTCCAAAATAGCTCAATAGGTGGATGTATGCTGGCCAAATTTGTACTCCCGCGAATGCAGTGGCCACCAAGATCAGAATCATCGTGCCAGTAATGAATCCGAAAAGCGTCCTGAACCGCCGAGTGAGGAAAAGCATCGGAACAAGAAGGAGTAAGAGAGTCGGCTTGTATGTCAGAATCGAGAGAGCCAGCCCACTACGAAACGGTTTTGAATGTCTCTCCTGAAAAATCGCAATCCCCACTGAGCAGACCGCAACAGAGCTAAGTTGCCCATTCGCAAGAGTCCCGAAGAAGAATGGATAGAATGCCAGCGCAAAACAGAAGATCAAAGAAATTTTAAGTCGTTCTCTCGGAAAAACTTCTTTGACCGTAGCCGTAATTCCGATTAGGTAGAGAGCCAGGGATATTCCAAGCCAGAGGAGGTAAGCCAGATCGAAAGGAACTCGCGCGAACAGACTGAAGAACAAGGCCACAAAAGGTGGATACGGGCTCGGGCCATAAACGCCATCGCGCGCGGGATAGATATCGCTGAAGGTCTTCCGCTGTAAGCTGTAATCGTACAGCCTGACGGATGGATACTCGTGCATGATGTGGCCGACGCCATAGAAATAGACAAAATCGGAATGGAGTTGGCGGATAGACCCAGATCCAGTTTTGATCTGAGCCCAACGAACGACACAGAACGGCACTACCAAAAATGCGACAAAAAGGCCCCAGCATACCAGATTCATTTCCTTCATACCGGGACGCGGACCGAGAATCCGGTCGGGCCAGTGGGGTAAAAATTTTCCGCGGTATTTCAGGCCCATTGGCAGCTTTGCGCCGTCCATATAAATGCCTCATTTGATAAAGTACCCCTTATGCACCTCCGGCATGCATATGAGTTCCGCCAGAAGTCGTAGCCAGACAAGAGCGAGGAAAAACAACTCCGAAAACGTCCGAATTCCAGATACGAGGTTCGAGTACCTCCTAATATGGATATGCCATGCCCTGTGCTCAGCCGAACTAGAGTTTTCCAGTCTGCGAAAATCAATTCGCCATGCGCTGCATTCTCAGCCGCTCGACGCCGTCGAGCGCGCTCCACAGCGCTTTGGCTGCGGTTTCCGCCGCATCCAGAGCCTTGTCCGCCGAGCCAGGATCGCTCGCCAGCTCATGGTTGATCGCCTGCTTCCAGACGTCCGCGTGGTGAACGTCCGCCGTCTCATGCAGCTTGAAATAGCAGCAGGTGGCGGCGTCCGCGCCGTAATGCTGGCATAGTCCAGCCGCTTTCTGCCTGGCAATCTCCGGCACCCGCGACTCATACGCATAGAGCGCCGCGAGGCCGACAGCAGCGCTGTCCTGCTGCATCAATTTGTGAAACGTTCCAATCAACGCCTCAGTTTCCGGCAGCGGCTTGCGGTCCCACACGGACTGCTCGCTTGCACCCATGCCGTTGGCGAAGTCCATCCACAACTGGCTGTGTGGCTTGCCGTCTGGCGCATCAATTCCTTCTTCATCCAGCAGATTGCGCAGCACCGTACGGCGAAGCTCGCCGTCTTCCAGCCGAGAGTGCATGGCGCTCAGATAGGTGGGGAATGCGGAAACATGGCGCCAGTATTCCGCGGCATATTCGCGAAGATCGTCTTTGCTGAGTTCGCCAGCGGTCCAGGCGCGATAGAAGGAGTGCGTCAACAGGTTGTACGGCGCTATTCGGCTTTCCAGGCGGTCAAAGAAGTCCGTGTTTGTTGGCATGAAATGCCTCCTTGGAGTAGCTGAATATTATTGCGATCAATTATCTGCACTCTACGCGATTCTGCTGCGCAGCTCAAGCAGATTGCTCAGGGGTGTCGATCCTGCGCACTTTCTGTCCCAGAAGATCGTCCGCGCGCGACAACTCCGCCAGCAAGCGCGCGGCAGTTTTGCCACTGCCGGGATGCGTCCAATGTGGCGCAATCTCGGCCAGTGGAACCAGCACAAACAGGCGTTGGGCCAGCTCCGGATGCGGCAGCGTCAGCGACGTTGTTTCCATCATTTCATCTCCATACGACAGCAGATCCATGTCCAGGGTGCGCGGTCCTTTCGGCGGAGATGTGTTGCGATCGCGGCCTTGTTGCTGTTCGATCCGCAACAGCGCCTTCAGTAGTTCTTCCGGCTGCAACGCAGTTGTCAACGCAACGGCGGCATTCAAAAAGTTCGACTGAGAAATATCTCCGACAGGATCGGTTTCGTAGAACGAGGAAACTGCTTCCACACGGCCAAGCTGCTGCAAGGCAGCAATCGCCGAGCGCAAATGGTTTTCCCGATCGCCAAGGTTCGAGCCAAGCGCGATGTGTGCCATGGCCGTTGGCTTAGACGTAGCGAACTGCTTGGAATCCTGCATTTTAGAAGGCAGACTTTCAGGCAGAAAGTGCTGTCGGCGGAATCATGACAGGCGACATCGCAGCCGACTCTTCTTCCGCTGCTAGATGCACCAACTCCCATGCGGAACGGTCTTGTAGCAAGCGCGAAACCAGCGCGGTGTGCATGGCGTGTCCGGCGCGCTCCGCCACCACGTGGCCCTGAATCCGCCGTCCCGTCAGCGCCAGGTCCCCAATCAGGTCCAGCACTTTGTGGCGGACAAACTCATCTGGAAAGCGCAGCGGGCCATTCTGCACCCCCTGGCGTGTGAGAATGATGGCGTTTTCATCCGATGCGCCGCGAATCAGTCCCATGTTGCGCAACATTTCCTCATCCTCTCGAAAGCCGAATGTGCGTGCCGCAGCCAGTTCCGACGCATACGCGCCTGTGTTCAGATCAAGCTGAAACGATTGCTTGCCGATGGGCGACGGAAAATCGATGGCATAGGAGACGCTGTAGCCGTCACCGGGATACACGCCGATGAATTTGCTGTTGTCATGCACTTCCACCGTTTTGCGAATGCGAAGATATTCGCGGCGGCGGCGTTGCAACTGCAAACCGACGGACTGGAAGGCCTCAATATACGGCAGCGCGCTGCCATCGAGAATCGGCAGCTCCAAATTGTCAAGTTCGACGATCAGATTGTCGATGCCGTAGCCAATCAAGGCGGAAAGCAAATGCTCGGTCGTCGAGATCAGTACGCCTTGCCGCATCAGGCTGGTGGCATAGCTGACCTTGGCTACATTGCGCCCAATCGCGGGAATTTCAAAGTTATCGAGATCGGTGCGGCGAAATAAAATCCCCGCGCCCGGCGGGGCTGGCAGTAGACGCAACCGCACTGGCGCACCACTGTGCAGCCCGATGCCGGAAAACTCGATTGGGCCACGCACGGTTTGTTCGGATTGCAGATTACGCGAGATGCGAAAACTCCTCATCTTCCAATAAAGCCTTATCCTACAAGTTCAAATGCTTCGGTCAATGTGGCAAAATTGCAACACTCTGTGTCGAGAATGCATATTCTTAACTGTTGCGTAATCACCACAGGATAGAGAATATGGAAGTGAGTGGCCGCGCGCCGTTGCTGCAAGTTACTGAGAAAGGCAAGCAATCAGCCATGAAGGACGTTGGAAAAACAACCAAGGGCCCTGATCCCAGGCGTCTGTTACTGGCCGCGAAAAAACGGCAGCACGCTATGCTCGAACAACTGGAGGCGCTGGTTTCCGTTGAGTCTCCCAGCGATAGCAAGGTTGCTGTAGATCGCGCGAGCCAACTGGTGGCGGGATGGTTACTGGCGGTTGGCGGAAAAGTGAGATGGCACAAACAGAAACAAGTGGGCGATCTGTTGGAAGTACGCTTTCGCGGAAACGGACCGCAGCCAGCAAAATCCATCCTGTTGCTCGGCCATCTGGATACGGTCTGGCCCATGGGAACGCTCGTCGCTATGCCGTTCCGCGCATCAAAAGGCCGCATCTTTGGCCCCGGCGTGTACGACATGAAGGCTGGCGTGGTGATGGCCGTCCATGCGCTGGCAATGTTGCGCGAAGCAGAAGCGAGCATGCCGCCAGTGATTGTGCTGCTCAACTCGGAAGAGGAGGTTGGCAGTCCTTACTCCCGCGCCGTGACGGAAAAGCTGGCGCGAGAATGCTCGGCGGTCTTTGTGTTGGAGCCAGCGCAAGGTCCGCGTGGCGCGTACAAAACAGCGCGCAAAGGAGTGGGGAATTACACTGTCCACGTGCAGGGTGTGGCCGCGCATAGCGGCGTGGACTTCGATAAAGGTCATTCCGCAGTTCTCGAACTGGCGCGGGTGATTGAAAAAATCTCTCGCTTCACCGATCTGAAAATTGGCCTGACGGTAAATCCCGGCACCATCCAGGGTGGTACACGCGTCAACGTCGTCGCAGCAGAAGCGCAGGCCGAAATTGATGTGCGGATCGCTCGAATGCGAGATGCGGCGCGGATCGAGCGCCTGTTTCGCGCGCTGCGTCCAGAAGACCGCGCCTGCACCTTGAAGATCACCGGCGGCATCAATCGGCCTCCCATGGAACGCAGCCGGGGAACGGCGCAGCTTTTTCGTCAGGCAAAAATGCTTGCGGGCGAACTTGGATTTTTATTGGAAGAAGCCAGCACCGGCGGCGGCTCCGACGGTAACTTTACTGCTGCGCTCGGCATTCCCACGCTGGACGGCATGGGCGCAGTCGGCGAAGGCGCGCACGCCCCGCATGAGTCGATCCTGCTAGAGGCGCTCACTCCACGCACCGCACTGCTGGCCGCGATGATCGCGAATAGCGGGACGTGAAGATGAGATTAAACCCCCGTACCAATCACGAACCCTCGGTCCCAGTCCTATAAGATTTCAGCATCTTCAGGACATTGCTATCGACCGCAAAACTAATCGCGGCCCCACAGGACGGACACTCCGTCGTTTGCAGCCCCTCGCCAGCGGAGCTTTTTTCCTCGATAGGAAACGACCGCAGGCATTCATTGCAGGTCGCTAAAAGGTATTCGTTGCTGCGGCGACTTATCCAGAGTGGCGAGTGCTCCTGCTTCGGCAACGGTGGACGCATGGGGAATTGACTGTATAGCTCGCGCATCTTCGCGATGAGTTGCTGAGGGGTGTATTCCCCTTTTTGAAAGAAGGCATTCGCCAGCAGCCCCGAAGTTTCAACATTGACAATAAATTCCCCGCTGGTCACAATGACCGCAATTTGTGGAAAGCGTCGCCGGATAATGGCGAGCAGCTCGAAGCCTGACATGTTCGGCATTCTCAAATCGGAAATAATGATGTCTGGCGGAGTTTCCCGAAGACACTTCAGGGCCTCAAACCCGTCTTCTGCGGTACGGCACACGAATCCACTTGCTTCCAGAACGGCACTCAGGCTTTTAAGCAAGAGTGGCTCATCGTCTACCAGCAATACACGCGGGGAAAAATCGGTCGACACTACAGGGCCTCAATTCCAGTATCAGCATTCTTACACAAAATCATGAGGCGTCGCCCTCAACGACACTCCGACTCCTTGCGCAGCAATCGAGGAGGAGAAAAAGTTGTGCAATCTATATAACGCTTGGCTGCGTCAGCCTTCTCTCTGCCACTTCAATCATCGTGCTCACCAGTGCCAGCGGCAGGCCGACTACATTGAAGTAACAACCGGCTATACGTGGAATCCAGCGGCTGGCCTGGCCCTGGATGGCATACGCGCCTGCCTTGTCTTTGGGTTCTCCTGTCGCGATGTAGCTGCGAATTTCCTCGTCCGAAATGGTCAGCATCGTCACCCAGGTAGACTCAGCGGCGACTTCGACCCCAGCAGAAGAAATAACGCAAACTCCCGTGATCACCTGGTGCGTGCGCCCGGACAGGATCCGCAACATGCGCGCAGCATCGTCATCGTCGACAGGCTTGCCCAACACTTCCTCATCGCATACGACGATGGTGTCCGCCCCTAATACTAAAAGCGGTTCGCCGGACGCATCGTAATTTTCCACCCGCGCGCGATAGACGACGTCTGCCTTTTCCCGCGCCAGTCGTTGCGCGAAATGCATCGGGTCCTCACGCGGCTGGCGCTCTTCCGCCACCGGGATGGAGTCCAGTTGAAAAACAAAGCCTGCCTGCGTCATTAGATCGCGACGACGAGGCGAAGCGGATGCCAGCAGGAGCATACAGTCATTATGGCAAATTTAGAATTGTTGGTTCCTAAGAATGTAGCCGGGTGTCGCATCCTTCGTCTGCCGCGGCGGGTGGACGCCGAGCGCGGAGCAGCGCGACCTGCGTCAGTTGCTGATTCATCGGCACAAGCTGGTGGAAGCGGCGCAGACGGCAAACCGTCTGGATGAAGGATTTCGCAAGCAGTATCAGGCCCGTTGCCACCACAAGCCGAAAGGCGTGGCCAAGGTGGCGGTGGTCGGCACAAGCCAGACCGATGAATTGAATGGGCGCTCTCGCATCCAGCAGTAGGCTGGATGTCCGCATGGAAGCATCATGGCCAGCAGTCGGTGGCCGTATCGATGGTTGGTGAGGCGAATCAGCCCACCGTTTGGTGATGCAGCATGAATCTACCGGAGTTCCGGTCCTCAGCCTCTCTGGAAAGACAAGCGATGTAGCCGCACCGCACAGGAAAACTTTGCCTTGACAATGCCTTCGTCCTTATCGAGGGGGCACCGGGCGCTACGCGATGCGCTTTCTATCTTTTATCTTGCGCGCAGGGATTCCGGCGTAGATCGACCATAGCTCTAAATCTTTCGTGGCGACCGAAGCCAGCCCTAGAATGGCACCGTCGCCGAGATTCACGCCGGGAGAGACGCAGGCTCGGGCTGCGACCCAGGAAAATTTTCCCAGTCGCATGGGAAATGAGATGATGGGAAAATTTGGGTCGTTGTAATCGTGCGTTGCGCCGCACAGATACGCCCCTTGCGAGACGATGGCGTGCGACGCTAACACCATAGGCGCTGGATTGTAGAGTTCTGCGCCATCCGCAACCATTACTGCGTCTTCGCAGGTCAGGTTCCAGGGCGCCCAGATACGAGAGGCAGGATAGAAGCGGCAGTGTGGCCCCAGCTTCGCTCCAAAACAGCGTAGCAGCCATGCGCGCCAGCCATGCGCGATGCGTGGCGACGAACGATAGAGGAATATCCAGCAGATGCTCCAGAGCTGCCGTCGCGCGCGATTGGCGAGCGTGTATTGCGGCGAGGTGTACGGATCGCGGCGCTTCGTTGCCGGGCTGCGTGTCGGCGCGGCAGGGGTATGTGCGGTCGAGTTGTCAGGTGTCACTGGGTCCATAAGAGGGCCATGCGCGCCGCCGTTATTACATACGTTGAAAGAATCGTACTAGCTCCCCTACATTCTGATCCAGGTTATAGCGCGTCTCAAAACATGCGCGTGCTCGCTGACCCATCTCTTGGCGTTGTTTCGCATCGAGTGCCAGCCAGCGCTCCAGCAGATTTTTGGCTCCGTCCAGCGTATCGGGCGCGACCAGACCGGCGCCGTCGGCATGAATCTCTGGCCAGATATTGACCTGGTCTGAGATGAGTACAGGTTTACTACAGCCCAGCGCCTCCGCAACGGCGATGCCGAAGTTTTCCTGATGCGAGGGCAGAATAAAAGACTCACTGGCATGAAACGCGCCCCACTTGGCATCGCCGGTGATCAGGCCCGGCCAGTGAACGCGGCTGGATAGCTTTGCGGCGGCAACACGCGCTTCCAATGTGGCGCGCATTCCGGCATCCGGGCCCGCCATGACGAGATCGATATCTGGGAAACGAGCAGCAATGGTTGCAAAGGCATCGATCAGCAGGTCGCAGCCTTTTTTGGGATGGATGCGCCCGAGATGCAAAAAAAATCTTCGCCCTCTGGCGCCAGGGCATGCAGCGTAAAAAGCTTCCAACTGGCGTTGCGGATCGCCAGTTGGCAACTCTGCCCCGTAGGGCACCACAGCCGCGTTCCACGCGGGCATCCGAAAACTTTCAGGGGCCAACCGTTGTTCCGTCTCGCAAGTGAACAAAATGAAGCTGGCATCGCGCAGCACACGATACTCCGCCAGGTTCCAATAGATCCATTTCTTGATGTGTTTCAACGGGTAGCGGCGTTTGAACCACGGATCGAGCATTCCGTGGGGAAACAGCACGTAAGGCTTGCGGCCATGGATGGCGCGCCAAGTACCCCAACTCTGATACTGCCAGATGCCGTGAATGACGACGCCATCGAAGCGGTCCATATTTTTATGGAGCCAGGGGACCCAGTGTTTGGAGTAGCCATAGGTACTTCGATTCTCGCCGAGCGCATGCACGCGGAAGGGAATTTCCTGGAGAAAGGCCTGACGCGGTTCATCCAGGCAAGCCACTTCGCCTTCCCATCCTAAGCGCGGTCCAGCGGCGACGATGCACCGCACCAGTTGCGCGGGACCGCCGTACTCGGGGTGAAGAGAACGGATCACATGCAGAATTCTCATCCTTGAGAGGTCCCCATGGTTTGTCCGCTGGCGGTTGCGAATGCCCGCATCAGTCCTTCCACGTTGGCGTCAAAGCTGAATGCCTGGATACGCTCCAGGCTCCGCTGGCCCATCTTGCGGCACACAGCAGGGTCTGAGAGAAGCCGATCGAGCGCGTCGGCCAGCGCCGCTACATTCTGTGCAGGAAAGACCACGCCGTTTTCGCCCTCGACAACCAAATCCGGCTGACAACCCACCTGGTCTGAAACGATAATCGGCCGGCCAGCGCTCATCACTTCATTCACCACCAGTCCCCAAGGCTCGTGGATAGACGGAAGCACGAAGAGATCGCAAAGGTCATAGTAGCGTGGCAACTCGGACTGGTTACGGAACCCCAGCATGCGGATCCCTTCAGCTTTGGCGTTTTGAAGGCGCGCTTCGATCCGCGGACGCTCCTCGCCGTCTCCGACGATGAGGAGATAAGGCTGCGGCGCATGGTCTGCCCTTGAAGTTTGCCGCTCGATCAGTTGCAGATATGCGTCAACAAGATCGATACAACGCTTCCTCGCCAACAGCTTGGAGGCAAATAAAATCACCGGTCTGTCTGGTTCCAGTTGAAGTTCGCGGCGCAGCTCCTCGCGTGTGGCGGAAGCAGACCGCGATTGCTCCTGAAAAAAAGCGTTGTCCACCGCATAGGGGATGGGAAAGACCGGGACATCCGGGCCAAAATGGTGCCGCCAGTATTCCGTATTGCGCTGGCCCACGCTGAGAAAGCCATAAATAAAATGGCGTAGAACTTTGAAAAAGAGCTGCTTGAGTATCAGTTTGAGACGGCCGCGCGGATGATCGATCAATGTCGAGTCGGTGCGCAACAGGACGGGGATACCCAGCATTTTTGCCGCAGCCATCGCTACCCAGGAATCCAGCGTTGCATAGCCATGAATCCACAGAACATCGAAATGTCCGCGTCGCAGCCGACGAAACATGCCATAGTTCAGCGGACGTAAAAATGAGATGGTGCTGCTGTCGAGCAGACGCGGCAGAAATTCATGCCGATAGCCGCCCAGCAACTGCACGTCCCACTCCACTGCGACGCCGAAACCCTGGTCCCGATAGCGGCGCAGGGAAAAGTCCGAAGTATAGAAGACGGTCAGTTCCAACTCCCGCCGCTGCGCCAAAATACGGAGCAACGGGGATTGATATTGGATGGGATGGCTCAGAAGATAGGCGACTTTCAGCATGGCTTTCAGCAGGTCTTCCTACAATGGAGAGCAAACATAAAAAGGCGCATCGACATACAAGGCGTTCGATATTCCAGATGTCATGGAAGCAACGGAATCAGATACAACAGTCCGATAGCTATCCCAATCCCGCCACCTTTGATCGCGGCCTTCATCGAATTCGTTGGAATGAATACGATGTCGTCGCTCTGGAGAACGGGGTCTGGAGCTTTCCCTTTTAAGACCTTCCCGAGATTTACCGGAATTTCGCGGCGGGTCGCGCCGGTGGTCCGTATGATGCGCGTATCGCTCATGGAAGCTTGATACCCCTGGCCTCCGCCAAGTGTGACCGCCTGCATTAAGGTCATGGGAGTATCGGGAGAAATGGGAAATGCGCCCGAATGCAGAATCGCGCCTACGACATAAACCACGCCCGTCCGTGGCACGATGACGCGGTCTCCGGGATACAGTGGGACATTCTGCGCCATCGCGTTGGCCGGGTTGGAATTCAGGACGACGAGCAGCGGTTCCGTAGAGCCTTTGCGCAGAATCGAAATGCTGTGGCTGGCGTCCGGCTTCAAACCGCCGGCTGCCGAGATTGCGTCCAGCAGGTTCATCGGCGCAAATGCCGGGATTGCCCTTGGCCCGTTCACTTCCCCCATCACGCCAATAATGTCTACCGACGAGTCTTCGACAGAGATAAGCACATCTGGATACCGGATCAACTGACCGGAAACAAGCTTTTGCGCCACCAATTGCTGCGCCTGTTCTACCGTCAGTCCACCAAGGCGGACCTCGCCGACCAGGGGAAGATCGACGTGGCCGTCGCTCACGATGCGTGCCTTAATTTTGTAGTCCTGCACGCCATATACGCTCACGTCGATCAAATCGCCTGGATGAAGAGTCAGCTGCTCACCGGGCAACAGGTCAGAGGGAGCCCGCTTCATCAGCCCCGTGTTGTCCGGGTTAGGGCTGTCGGACTTGGTCGGGGCAGGGCCGGTGTACTGAGCATGGCAGAGGACTGCTGTACAGAGTAGCGCGCCCAGAAATAGACGGCGCCGCAGTCTCAACTTTGAGGGGCCCAAGTTTTGTTGCGTCATCAGGAATCCTCCCTGCGCCAGAAGAACGGCCACTTGCGGCGTCCTTCGCCGTTTGCCGGTGGGCGGTTATTCGAGTAGGAATATCGCTGGTAACCGTAATAACCATAATAGCGCTGAGAGGCGGCGTCTACCGCGTTGATCACCGTGCCCCCTAGCCGTGTACCTGCGCGCAGCATTAGATCGCGAGATCTGCGAACCGAATGCTTGCTGGCCCGGCCGTAACGGACGACCAGCAGCACTGCATCGCAGGAGGGCGCGAGAATCAGACCGTCAGTGATAGTCAATACTGGCGGAGAGTCAATGATGATATGTGTGAATTGCCCTTTGCACTCCTCCAGCAAAGTGGTCATGCGGTTCGACCCAATCAGCTCCGTGGGGAACGGAGGTACAGGGCCACTGGGCAGTATGTATAGATTCGGGGCTTCTGCAACCGTCTGGAACGACTCATCGAGTGTCGTTGTTCCAGTAAGTATGGTCGAGAGGCCAACTCGGCTGCTGACACCGAAGCGACTGTGGATGGTTGGGCGGCGAAGATCGGCGTCGATCAGCAGGACCCTGGCCTCGCGAAACGCCAGTACAGCCGCGAGGTTACTGGCGACTGTGCTCTTACCCTCCGCAGGGGTGGAACTGGTGATCAAGATGGTTTGTGGAGGCTGGCCCACTCCAGAGAGTAACAATGACGTACGCAGCGAGCGAAAGGCCTCCGCAAACTGCGAGTTCGGTTGGCCCAGTACGTCCACATTGCGTTGTGCAGCCGAGCGGGTGTCCTCCGTGATACTGCGCGGCAGGTTTTTTCTTGCTCGTGGGATGACCGCGAGCGATGGCAACTCAGAGATGGTCTCAATATCGTGCACGCTGCGCAGGCTGGTGTCGAGACTGTCCATGAAAAAAGCAAGCGCGATCCCACCGAACAATCCAAACATCACGCCAATCAGTACTCGCGAACTGCGCCGAATCCCGCTTGGCAACAATGGCTTACGGGCAAAGTCCACCACGTCAATTTCACTGGATTCCAGGCCAGCTTCAATTCCGGCCTCTCGTAAACGCCGCAACAAACCGTCGTAAAGCGCCCGGTTGGAATCGAATTCCCGCTGCATCAAGACGAACTGCACCATGTCGTCCCGTTTTTTGTAATTTTTCGTCTCCTCGTCCTGAAGCACCTGCCGGGTCATGTCCTCATTGACGCCTGCGGCACGATATGCGGTATTGGCCTCCGCCAGCACACGCTGTTGCTCGTGATCGATGGCTTTTTCGTTCTGCACCATCTCTGCCCGAATTTGTTTTACGGCAGGATAATTTGGGCCGAACTGGGAATTGAGCTGGGCGTACTGGGCTTCCAATGAGGCTTGGCCATTGCGCAGGGTTGCAAGAAGAGTGCCTGCGCCTGATCCTATCAACGCCGGGCTGCCGTCGAGCAAATCCGGGTTCGTGGACGTCAGCATCCGGTACTTGGCTTCCGATACGATACGTTGGATCTTGGCATCCGCCGCTGCCTTGGACAGCTCGTCCAGCGTGTCCAGGTTCAGGTTATGCGCCTGATCGCTGAATCCAAGAACGCCGAGTTTTTTTTGCAGTTCAACCAGCTTTTCCTGGGATGTTTCCACAGATTGCTTCAGATCATCCAGTTGCGTGGACAGCCACTGGGAAACGCGCTGCGTGGACGCATAGCGCGTCTGAAAACTACGCTCAATATAGTCGTTAATCAGGGTGTTGACGACGCGCGCGGAAAGCTCAGGCGACAAACTGGTAAATCCAATAGAAATCAATTGCGTTTTTGGAACGCGACCAATGGACAGACCCCCACGGAGATATCCGATCATCCAGTCCTGCACTGCGGGATCGTTCGGATCAACATGAGTCACGGTGGCTTTGGGGCCGAGAAAAGCAGGATTATCTTCGAGCTTGAGTTCTTTCGCTACTTTGAGTAAAAGAGAATCGCTTTGCAGAATGGCGACTTCCGTTTCCAGACGGGTCCCAAGGTCCTGCGGGCCGGAAGATCCACTGCCAATACGGTACTCATTCGACGAACCTGGACGTACCTGAATGGTGCCAAAGGAAACGTAGGTCTTAGGGGTGGTCACGGCCCGAATGACCCCGAATACCGTACCGATAAATACTGCGGACAAAACGATCCACTTCCGCTTGCGCAGTGTCAGGAGGTTCTCTGCCAGCGCATTTCCTTCCTCGTTCGTCACCCAGCCGCCGCCAGTCTGGAAGGAGCGAGGCTTAAACTCGGCCGGACCGGAACTGCCGCCTGCGGGTGGAGTATTGCGCAAGTCTTCCGATGAGTTCATGCGAGGGAGAACCGGTGATTCATAATTGGGCTAACTTGCTGCATGGAGATGATTCGAGGACCTCTATACTCAGGAATCGTTTGCGAATGGTCGAGCGGAAATTCCACCTTAATTGTCAAAATATAAATGCTATCTCCACGCCTGGAGTCCGTAGGTGGATGCGCGCGCTGCAAGATTCGCTCGGAAATGTGTACATATCGCATCTTCCAACATAAACGCGAATCGGTGCCAATTCAGTTTTTCGCACCACTCTGTAGCGAACATATTGGATAAATTACTTCCGTAATGCGTACTCTGAGCATAGGGGGAAGCAATGCTTGACGTCAATCCGAAAGAACTGCTTGCAGAAAATCACATCTATAAAGAGATGCAGGAAAGAAACGAACTGCAATGGCTTCGGAAGAGTATTTTCTGCATTCTTGAATCCAAGCCAGGCGGGTATCCCGAAAAGCTTGTTGGATTGTGGACACTTGCAACCTGATGCGGATTTAGGTTCGACACTGCTTGTTGAGGGTATGGAAATGCGACCGATGTGGAAACTGTGCGGGTTCCATGGGGGACCAATGCAGTCCTTCGCACTGGTATGATTCGTGCAGTATTGGCGGGTGTGAATGGTATCGCGGAATGAATTGCACGAGATGAACAGGGACTGCCCAATCGTGATCGTTGGATCCGGATATGTCGGGCTGGTGGCGGCGCTCTGCTATGCCGAGATGGGATATCGCGTACTTTGTGTCGACAAAGACGCAGCGAAGATGGCCTCCTTACAGGCTGGCCGTGCCACTATTCACGAACAATTTCTTCCAGAACTGCTTGCCCGGCACGGCAACCGGAGCGTCGTATTTACCAACGATCTTGGTGCCGCAGCTCGACAGGCGCAGCTTGTTTTTATCGCGGTAGGCACGCCGCAGGCCCGTGGTGGCAAGGCGAATTTGTCCTATGTCGAAGCCGCAGTGAAAGAAATTGCCCGCAATCTGGACGGCTACACGGTCATCGTCGAAAAAAGTACTGTTCCCGTTTATACCAATGACTGGATTGGCGGCGTCATCGAGAGCTGTGGAGTTTCCCGCGATAAATTCGATGTAGTGTCCAATCCGGAGTTTCTGCGCGAGGGTAGCGCGGTCACAGATTTCCTGCATCCGGACCGCATTGTTATTGGCTGTAACAATGACCGGTCCGCCGCGTTGATGCAGGAAATCTACAGTCCTTTAACCTCGGGACGATACTATGAAAAGCCGACGGCCATCCCAGGCCAATGTACGTTCAGCCAGCCGCCGCCCCTGCTGCGCACATCGCCGCAAAGCGCGGAACTGATCAAGCACGCCTCCAATGCATTTCTGGCCATGAAGGTCTCCTTTATCAATGCCATTGCCAATCTTTGCGAAACGGTGGGCGCCAATATTGCCGAGGTTGGCCCAGGCATCGGCATGGACCAGCGGATTGGCACGCAGTTTCTGCATGCGGGCATTGGTTATGGAGGCTCCTGCTTCCCAAAGGATTTGTCGTCGTTTCGCTCCGTTGCCACAGAATTCGGGATTGATTTCAGCCTGCTGGGGGCCATCGAACGGATCAATGAACTACAGCCATTGCGATTTCTGGAGAAAGTCCGGAGCGCCATGGGCGGTCTCGAAGGCAAGCATCTGGCCGTGCTTGGGCTGGCCTACAAGGGCGGTACAGACGATGTGCGGGAGTCGCCCGCGATGCGCCTGGTGCATTTGTTCCTCGCGGAAGGATCCAGTGTTGCAGCCTACGATCCCGCTGCCATGCCGCGCGCCCAGGCCCAGTTGCTGCCTGGCGATCGGATGCGCTACGCGGCCAGTGAACTGGATGCGGCGACGGATGCCGATGCTTTATTGATC
Organism: Acidobacteriota bacterium; assembly: GCA_021790655.1. GTDB lineage: Bacteria > Acidobacteriota > Terriglobia > Terriglobales > Acidobacteriaceae > JAKAAZ01. The sequence continues at coordinate 20,795 of JAJYGR010000055.1, forward strand.
TTGACGGATTGGCCCCAGTTCACAGCGCTGGACCTGGAACAGATGTCCCGCAAACTGCGCCATCCCCTTTTGATTGATGGCCGTAATTTGTATCAGCCCGAACAGGTCGCTGAGAAAGGAATGCTCTATCTCAGCATCGGGCGTCCATTGGTCGCCAGCACCGGCGAAGCACTATCGCAGACCCTGCTGCAATCCAATGGCTTACCGGCAAAGGAAGATGCAACATCCAGACGGGCCACTTTGGATGGCATCCAGAGTGACATCCAAAGTTCTGCGGAGCGCTATCAGTCCCCCGCGCGGCGCACTAAGAAGTCGCTGCGGGTATTGCTGACGGGCGCAGCAGGCTTCCTTGGCTCGCACCTCGCGGACCGACTTCTAGCGGAGGGCCATCATGTTCTGGGCGTGGACAACCTGACTACCGGACACTTTCATAACCTGGCCCATTTGCAACACGAACCCAGATTTGAATTGATCGAACACAACGTCTGCAAGTTTTTCGATCCGGGGCCGGTCGATTTCATTTTTAACTTCGCCTCCCCGGCGAGTCCGCCGCAGTATATGCGGCTCGGCATTTCCACCTTGCGCGTCGGGTCGGAAGGAACCATGAACATGCTGGAGCTGGCCAGCAAATATGGCGCCAAGTTCCTCCACGCTTCCACCTCAGAATGTTATGGGACGCCGGAAGTTCATCCCCAGCCGGAAAGCTACTGGGGCCATGTCAATCCGGTGGGGCCACGCTCTGTGTACGACGAGGCAAAGCGCTTTGGAGAAGCGGCGGTGATGGCGTATCGCGAGCACCATAAGGTTGACACCAGGCTGGTGCGAATCTTCAACACCTACGGCCCTCGCATGCATCCCGACGATGGCCGCGTCATCTCCAACTTCGTGATGCAGGCGCTGCGCGGCGAAGATGTCACGGTCTATGGGGACGGCTCGCATACCCGCAGCTTTTGCTACGTCACCGACCTGATGGAGGGAATCCTTCGCCTGTCGCGGATTGAGGAAGCGCTGCCGGTCAATCTGGGAAATCCAGCGGAAGATACGGTGCTGGACTGTGCCAGGAGAATCATTACGCTTACAGGTTCCGCCAGCAGAATTCGCTTCGAGCCGCTGCCGCAGGACGATCCACCCCGCCGTCGCCCAGACATCTCCAAGGCCCGTCAATTGCTCGGCTGGGAGCCGGAGGTTTCGCTCGATGAAGGTCTAAGCCAAACCATCGCGTATTTTCGCGCGCTTACGGAAAGTCTTAGTGCTGTATCGGAAGCGCACATCAAGAGCATCGGTCTCAGCACGACTGTGTCGCGGACGCTCCAGATACAGCACTAAGACTTATGCCGAATGATCGGTTTTATCCGACCTTTGTAATGGCGAATGAACTCTCGCCAAACATCTCTATCTTCCATGCGCTCGAGACCCACATTAGGCAACTGGCTAGTCTAAGGCAGTATATCCGGTCGTAGTCTGGACACACATAAGATCGAATCAAAGATTAGAATTTAACGTATCAGGAATGCGCACGTCGATAGGAGCACACATGCAGCCAGCATCACCCGACACGCGAAAATTCTTCTATGAACACCTCGGCCTGAACGATCAGCTTCTAGAGCGTTGCCTCGGCGAGGCCCTCTCGGCGGGAGGCGACTATGCCGATCTTTACTTCGAGTACGTTACGGCCAGCTCGCTGCTTGTAGACGAGTCGCTGGTGAAGTCCGCGAGTCAGGGCATCAGCGCGGGCTGCGGACTGCGGGTGGTTTCTGGTGAGCGCACCGGGTATGCCTATACGGATGATCTTTCTCCAGAGCGCCTGATGCGCGCCGCGCGGACGGCTGCACTGATTGCCAGCGGTCCATCGAAGCAACAGGTGCAGGGCTTTCGCGAGTCGCCTTCGGCGGGGCTGTATCCGATAGCTGGCGTCGGCTCCGATGCGGAAACGGCTGCCAAGCTTGATCTGATCCAGCGAGCGAATCGCGCAGCGCGTACCTATGACGCGCGCATTGTGCAGGTGCAGGCCAGCTTTGCCGACGAGCTGCGGCGCATTCTTGTGGCAGCCTCAGACGGTAGCTTTGCGACGGATACGCAGCCGCTGGCGCGGTTGAACGTCTCCGTCATCGCGAAGGACGGCGAGAACATTGCACGCGGAAGTTCCGGTGGTGGCGGGCGCGTCTTGCTGGACTTCTTTTTGACTGACAAAACGCCGGAATATTTCGCAGTGGAAGCTGCGCGGCAGGCTGTGTTGCAGCTTGGCGCAGTCCCTGCGCCAGCCGGGGAAATGCCGGTCGTCCTCGGCCCCGGATGGCCGGGAGTTCTGCTGCATGAGGCGGTGGGACATGGTCTCGAAGCAGACTTCAATCGCAAGAAAACATCTGCTTTCGCTGGCCTTGTCGGGCAGATGGTGGCCAGCTCGAAGGTCACAGTGGTCGATAACGGCACCATGCCGAATCGTCGAGGCTCGCTCAACGTGGATGATGAAGGTTCGCCGACGCAGGAGACGGTGCTGATCGAAAACGGCGTGCTGAAGGGCTACATGAGCGACAAGCTTTCCGCGCGACTGATGGGCATCGCCGATACCGGCAACGGTCGCCGCGAAAGCTATCAGCATATCCCCATGCCGCGCATGACCAACACCTACATGCTGGCCGGGGATGACGATCCGGAAGATATCATCCGCAGCGTGCAGCGCGGACTGTACGCGGTGAATTTTGGCGGCGGACAGGTGGATATTACGAACGGGAAATTTGTCTTCTCCGCGTCGGAAGCTTACTTGATTGAAGATGGAAAAATTACGGCCCCGGTAAAAAATGCAACGCTCATCGGAAACGGACCCGAGTCGTTGAAGCATGTCTCGATGGTAGGCAATGATCTGCGGCTGGATGAGGGCGTGGGAACCTGCGGCAAAGCGGGACAGAGTGTTCCTGTCGGGGTAGGGATGCCGACCATCAAGCTGGACAAGATGACTGTCGGCGGAACGGGGAATTGAAATTTGTTCCCGTACATACCGGCCGCACTGGAATTGATACCGACAACAACAAGAGAGTCATTCTGAACGAGGTCGCGTGAGCGACCGAAGGGAAGAATCCAGAGAATTATGGCAGCGTATACGCAGCCAAAGACCTTCTGGATTCTTCGTCGCGTTGCTCCTCAGAATGACGTTCATTTTATAACGCAAGGAAATTGAAGATGCACACAACGGAAGAGCAGAAAAAGAGCGCCAGCAATATCGATCAGAATTTTGTAACTGATATTGTTGCCAAAGCGCTGCGCGCCGGAGCGAGCGATGCCGAGGCCGTATTTGCCGAGGGCGATGAGTTCGAAACACTTGTCCGGTTGGGCCAGGTGGAGCAGTTGAAAGAAGCCGGTTCGCGAGCACTGGGTCTGCGCGTGTTTCAAGGCCATCGCACCGCTTCCACCTCTACCAGCGATCTTTCGCCGGAAGGAATCGAGCAGTTGGTTTTCGGCGCGATGGCGCTGGTCCGCATTACTTCGGAAGACCCGTATGCGGGCTTGCCGGAACGCGAGGAATTTGGCTCGCTTTCCGGAGATCTTGATTTATTTTACGAGGATGTTTACTCTTTGCCGGCCATTGAGCGCATCGAATATGCGCGACGCGCGGAGGCCGCCGCGATGTCTGCGGACATTCGCATTCAAAACTCCGGCGGAGGCAGTTTCGATGCTGCGACGGGACGAAAAATTCTGGCGAATTCGCGTGGGTTTGTCGGCGAGTCTCGCCGCTCCTCGTGTTCGATCAGCGCGCAGCCGATCGCGCAGTCCCCGGACGGCGGCATGCAGCGCGACTACTGGTATTCCAGCCAACGCTCGCTACATTTGCTCGACTCGCCTGAGTCCGTAGGACTGGAAGCTGCGCGGCGCACTGTCCGGAAGCTGGGCGCGCGCAAAGTTGCCACGCAGCGCGTGCCGCTGGCGTTCGCTCCCGAAGTTGCCAGTTCGATTCTTGGCTCAATTCTGGGCGCGATCAATGGGAATGCCGTCTATCGAAACTCGTCGTTTCTTGCTGGCAAACTGGGCGAAACGGTTGCCGGTAGCAATCTGACAGTCATCGACGATGGCACGATGGTGGGTGGTTTTGGCAGTTCCTATTTCGATGGAGAGGGCTTGCCTACGCGGCGCAAGGTCGTGCTCGACAAAGGAGTGCTGATCAGCTACCTGCTGAATACTTATACAGCGCGCAAACTTGGGTTGCAGTCGACCGGAAATGCCTCTCGTGGACTGGCGAGCAGCCCCAGCATCGGCGCAGGAAATTTTTACCTGGAGCCGGGAACAAAAACACCGGAGCAGATTATCGCGGAGATTCCCAATGGTTTGTATGTCACGGACTTGATTGGCCATGGCGTGAACATTGTCACGGGCGATTATTCGCACGGAGCGTCCGGGCTGTGGATTGAAAATGGAGAGTTGGCGTATCCCGTGGAAGAAATTACCGTCGCGGGCAATTTGAAAGAGATGCTCCACAACATTTCAGAGATCGGCAACGACCTGATTTTTCGCAACTCGATGGCTTGCCCTACCCTTCGCGTGGAAGGCATGACGATTGCTGGGGAATGACCGGCCAGCTACGCAGCTTCTTCGTTTGCATCCGCGTCCGGCATCGTTACGCTGTCCACGACGCGCGCCAGGTGTACGCCAAACCAATCGTCTGGGTCATACCAGCTTTGTTCGAGGACAAAGCCGCTTTTCAACAGCATGTTTGCAACATCTTCTGAAGAGAATTTGTAGCTGTTTTCCGTATGGATGGATTCGCCGCGCCGAAATTCAAAGTCCCTATCAAGAGCTTCTACACGAACGGTTTGTTGACGCTGACTTTCCAGATGCATTTCCATACGACATTTGGCAACATTCCAGACGGCGCGATGTTCAAAGGCATCCAGTGCGAAGTCCGCTCCCAGCTCGCGATTCAAACGGGCGAGAATGTTCTTATTGAATGCAGCGGTAACGCCTGCCAGATCGTTATAGGCTGCCAATAGCGGCGCGGCATCTTTTACCATGTCGGTACCTAAAAGCAAAGCATCGCCAGGCTGCAACTGAGAGTTGAGCCACTGTAAGAGTTCGACTGCATCCTCGGGATCGAAATTTCCAATACTCGATCCGATATATAAGGCGAGTCTGCGGCCCGTCTGGGGAAGTTCCAGAGACTTTTCCTGGGTTATTTCTGAACAAATGGGCTGCACGTCCACAGCTGGCAAAGCAGCATGGACATTCTTTTTGGCCGATTGCAGGGCTGCCTCAGAGACATCAATTGGGAGGTAAATGGCGTGTCCCTGCCGCGATATCAAGGCGCGCAACAAGACCAGCGTTTTACTGGCGCTTCCCGCACCCAGTTCCAGCACTGAGAGTTGATTGTTGTCGAGACCTGCGGCGGCGGAGATCATTTCTTGGGCATACTGGGAGAAGATGGAATGCTCAAGAGCTGTCAAATAATATTCTGGCAGTCGCGTAATCGCTTCGAAAAGACGCGATCCAGCGGCATCGTAGAAAAGCCACGCAGGTAGAGATTTCTTCTTGTCGGAAAGCCCTGCAAGTACTGCGTTTGCCACAGCAGCGATTTCCCTGGCTCGTATTGCAGTCGCTTGAGTTGCCAAGTTGTCCATCACGGAGCATGAATTCATACCAAGTCTCCATCGGCAGCCAAACGAATGCCGGAAAATTGCCAGCGTGTCGCTGGAGGAAAGAAATTTCTGTATGTGGCACGAATATGAGAGACAGGTGTTACGACAGAACCGCCACGCAGGACCATCTGATTACACATAAATTTCCCGTTGTATTCGCCAAGCGCACCTGGCGCAGGCTGATATCGCGGGTACGCCGTGTAGGCGCTTTGCGTCCACTCCCACACATCGCCGAATATTTGTGTTGGTCGTAATGAGTCTCCATGATTTATTACCGACTGCGGGTGGAACATGCCGCTTTCGAGAAAATTTCCTGTGACGGGGATCCCGGCAGCAACATGCTCCCATTCAAACTCGGTCGGAAGCCTTGCACCGGCCCAACGCGCGTATGCGTCTGCTTCGTAGTAGCTCAAATGACAAACAGGCGTCGCCAACAAGTCATCCAAAGGAAGTAGACCATGGAGCGTGAATACGTTCCAACTCCTGTGCTGGACTGG
>JAJYGR010000354.1 GCA_021790655.1 Acidobacteriota bacterium
GCATCGACCTGGTGCTGTTCCTGAACGGTATTCCGGTGGCCACGGCAGAGCTGAAGTCGGACTTCACGCAGTCGGTGGAGAACGCAGTGGAGCAGTACAAGTTCGACCGCGATCCCAGGCCGAAGGGCTCCAGCGCCGAACCTCTGCTCACCTTCCCTTCCGGGGCGCTCGTCCACTTTGCCGTGAGCAACACCGAAGTGCGGATGACGACGAAGCTGGAGGGCGCGGCCACGCGGTTCCTGCCGTTCAACAAGGGGTACGAGGGCGGCGCCGGAAATGTGCCGACGGTTCCGGGAGCGCCGGATGCGTTGATGCACGACGTGCCGTCAGACGACCATCCGACTGCGTACCTGTGGAAGGAAGTGTGGCAGCGCGATAGCTGGCTGGAGATTCTGGGCCGGTACCTGGTTGCGGAGAAGGACAAGAAGAAGCAATTGACGCGGATTGTGTTTCCCCGTTTCCATCAGTTGCAGGCCACGCGCAAGCTGGTGGCTGCGGCACGCGCAGAGGGCGCTGGGCACAAGTACCTGATCCAGCACTCGGCTGGATCTGGCAAGACGAACACGATTGCGTGGACGGCGCACTTCTTCGCCGATCTGCATGACGGGAATCAGAAGAAAGTGTTCGACACGGTGGTGGTGGTATCTGACCGCAACGTGATCGACCAGCAATTGCAGGAAGCTGTATTCGGCTTTGAGCGGACGACGGGCGTGGTGGCCTCCATCAAGGGCGATGGCGGCAGCAAGAGTGCGGAGCTGGCCGAGGCGCTTTCGCTGGGCAAGAAGATCGTGGTGTGCACGATCCAGACCTTCCCGGCCCTGTTCGAAAAGATGGAGGAACTGGCGCGGGGAAAGGGCACGCGGTTCGTCGTGATTGCCGACGAGGCGCACAGCTCACAGAGCGGCGAGTCGGTGACAAAGCTGAAAGCTGTGCTCAGCGCCGAGGAGTTGAAAGAGATCGAGGAAGGCGGCGAGATCAGCGCGGAAGACATGCTGGCCGCGCGGATGGCAGGGCGTGTGAATCTACCGGGCATCTCGTTTGTGGCATTCACGGCCACGCCGAAATCGAAGACGATGGAACTCTTTGGGCGCAGGCCGGACCCGACGCGGCCTGCCGGGGAAGACAACAAGCCCGAGCCGTTCGATGTGTACTCGATGCGCCAGGCCATCGAAGAGGGATTCATCCTCGACGTACTGCAGAATTACACAAGCTACAAGCTGGCATTCAAGCTCGCGCATCAGGGCAAAGAGATCGACGACACAGAAGTGGAGCGCAGCGCGGCCATGAAGGGCCTGATGCGCTGGGTGCGCCTGCATTCGTACAACATTGCACAGAAAGTGCAGGTGGTTGTCGAGCACTTCCGCGAGAATGTGCAGCCGTTGCTGAAGGGCCACGCCAAATCGATGGTCGTCGTCGGCAGCCGCCTGGAGGCTGTCCGCTGGAAGCTGGCAATTGATAAGTACATCCTGAACTCCGGGTATGACCTGCGCACGCTGGTTGCGTTTTCCGGCGAGGTGATTGATCACGAGTCAGGGCCGGAGGCGTTCACCGAGACGAGCAAAGTGCTCAACCCCGGGCTGAAGGGCCGCGACATGCGGGAGGCGTTCAGAACCGACGAGTACCAGGTGCTGCTGGTCGCTAACAAATTTCAGACAGGCTTTGATGAGCCGCTGCTGTGCGGCATGTACGTGGACAAACGGCTCGCGGGCATCCAGGCGGTGCAGACGCTTTCGCGCCTGAATCGCGCCTACGATGGCCCCTTCGGGAAGAAGCAAACAACGTATGTACTCGACTTTGTCAATGATCCAGCGGAGATTCTGGCGGCATTCAAGACTTACTACGACACTGCGCAACTGGAGAGCGTGACCGATCCGAACCTGATCTACAATCTGCGCACGAAGCTGGATGCGGCCGGTTACTACGACACCTTCGAAGTGGAGCGCGTAGCCACAGTGCTGATGAAGCCAACCCCGAAACAGGGTGAAGTGGCTGGAGCATTGGAGCCGGTGCGAGAGCGGCTCACCAACCAGTTCAAAGCCGCGCAACAACGTTTTCAGATCGCTCGGGAGCAGGACAACGAGCATGATCGCAAAGAGGCATGGGACGAGATGGAAGCGCTGCAGCTCTTTAAGCGCGACATGGCTGGCTTCCTGCGTGTGTACACATTCCTCTCGCAAATCTTCGATTATCAGAATACGGACATCGAAAAGCGGTACCTGTTCTATAAGTTGCTGCTGCCCTTGCTCGACTTCCGCAGCGAGCGTCCGCAGATCGACCTATCCGAAGTGGTATTGACTCACCACGCCCTCCGGAACAAGGGCAAGCAGGCGTTGAACCTATCGGCGGGTGAGAATCCGAAGTTGCAGCCATTTATAGAAGCCGGCTCGGGTAGTGTGCAGGAGAAGCAGAAAGCACTGCTCGGGGAGATCATTGCGAAGGTAAATGACCTCTTCGAAGGCGAACTGACCGAAGACGACAAACTGGTCTATGTGAACAACGTGATCAAAGGGAAGCTGCTGGAGTCTGAGGTGCTGGCCCAGCAGGCGGCGAACAACACGAAGGAGCAGTTTGCAAATTCGCCGGACCTTGCGAACGAAATTCTCAATGCGATCATGGACGCCCTTGCCGCGCACACGACGATGAGCAAGCAGGCTCTGGAGTCAGAGAAGGTGCGAAGTGGCCTCAAGGACGTTCTGCTTGGGCCTGCGCAGCTCTACGAGGCGCTAAGGGCTCGCGGGGTTGAGGCATCATCGCCATCCTCAACCGGCGACTCAGGCGGGCTCTGAAGCTGGCCAAAGACGCTCTCGAGTCGGCCAACAGCTTCTGAAAGGAATGTTGGTGAAAGATGCTGATAGCGGGCTGCCATGCGAAGATCCTTGTGGCCAAGCAGGAGTGCGACGGTGTGGATGTCAGCACCCTGCATCCGAAGCCAGCTCGCGGCGGTGTGGCGTAGGTCGTGGAACCTGAAGTCCTGGATGTTCAACCGTGCGCAGACGCGAGAAAACGTGACGCTGACATGGGCTGGAGTGAATTCTCCGAACGGGCGGTGTGTGGCTTGCGCTTTCTCCTGCGGCAGAACTGATTGAAGCGCCGCCGCTGCCATTTTGTTCAGATACACGATCCGACCATCACCATTTTTCGTCTGCGGCAGCAGGACACGGTTGCCTTTAAAGTCGATATCCAGCCACCGCAGTCCAAGGATCTCCGACCGTCGCATACCGGTGCAGGCTGCCAGTACAACGATGGGGCGCAGCCACTCTGGGCATGCCTCCGTCACCGCTTTCAGCTCTCCCGGTTGCAAGTAGCGGACTCTGCCGGCCGGCACCCGCGGCGGCTTGATCCCCTGCGCGGGATTGACAGGAATGATTTCCCACTCCATTGCCATCCGCAACAAATGCTTCAGACTATTCAGTTCTTTCTGGACGCTGTACGCCGACACTTCGCCGGAGCGCTTTGTGATGTACCGCTGAATGTCGCCGCGCCGGATGGTCGCCACTGGTCCTGGAAATGCTGGCTGCAAGTGGTCCTTGAGAATTCCCTGCTCCCTCACGTAGGCTCCGGAGCTCACGCGTGCCTTTTGGTGGGCGAGGTATCTGGGAGCAAGCTCTGCAAGCGTCTCTTTGCCAGGTGGCGTGAATCCCAGCACCTTTGCGTGCTCCACTCTGAGCAGTTCTGCGGCCCGTGCAGAGCGGGCCTGCGTCAACGTCTGCGCATTGGTTTTGCGGTAGCGCCGCCGCCCCTGGGCATCAGTCCACGAGATCCAATACCCGTCACGATCAGGACGTGTGTATACGCCGTCGGCACTCTTACTCATTACGCAGCCCTCTTCCACGGGTTTTCTTCATCACGACTTCGAGGTTTCGCCTGTCGCGAGCCTTCAGATTCTCATAGTATCGGCGACGAGCGGCCTTTCGCTTCTCCTTTACATCCGTTCGTGAGAGGAAGTACCGCTGACGGCAAGTTTGAGTACAGAATCGCTGCTTTTCGCGAACCGCATAGATCCAGAATCCGCAGAATTCGCACTTACGGATAGCATCGGTACGATTCGTCGCTAGAAGATTGAGAAGTTCTTCCGTGTACTTGAACCCAATGTACTTCATCATCTTCTCGGTGTCGTCCGTGCCTGCACCTTCGAGGTCAACTACGAATCGCGAAGCTCCAGTAGCGAATGGATCGATAACGAAATGACAATCAAAGCGAGCGATGAATCCATTTAGCGATTCTGCCAGCACCTTCCGCTCTTCCAACAGCGCAGCTTGTCTAGAAGGCGTCATGCCACTACGTCTGCGCGATTGGTCACGAAGCGCCTGCAGCTTCTGAACGGACCGTAACATTGCGAGAGCCCCCGGAAGCAAGTCCAGGCTCAGAACATCTACGACAATATCCGCTTGCCTCGCCTTGGCGCCTTTTCCTCGTTCACTCCAATTGTCAGCCCGCGTCAGCCACTCGACGTCCTGTTCAGTGAATTCTTCATCTGGGAGCGTGTATTCGTTTTCTGCCATGATTAGCAATCATGAACCGGTCTACGCTTTTTGTAAATAATCGTAGTCATATTTCATAACCGATCGGAACATTGTTTGCCCACAATCACTTTAGCAATTGGATCAGTTTGCTTAGGAGGGGCAGGTTATGGACGAACTACTATCCGTTAAGGCTGCGGCGGCGCGGCTAGGCGGGATTAGCAAATGGACAATCTACGCGTGGCTGTCTCAAGGGAGGCTCACACGGGTCAAGGTCGGTGCCAGAACCATGGTACGCGCGAGCGATCTAGCGCGCATTCCACAGGAAGGGGCCAAATCGCCCGCGCCCCGGAGGCATGAATGGCAATGACCCTCCGACTCGCAGTATCGAATCAGCGAGGCGGTGTCGGCAAAACGACGACCGCTATCAATCTGGCAGCGATTGCCGCGAGCACAGGTATCCCAACACTCCTCGTCGATGGTGATCCGCAGGGTTCCATCGCCACAGTTCTCGGACTGGCACCGAGGCATTTTCTCTACGACTTCATCATTGGCGGAATGGTTCTCGAAGACTGTGTGGTCGATGCACAGAAAAATTTGCATGTACTCTGCTCGAACCGCAAAACCGCTCAAGCGGAGATGGCTCTCACCGGCATGCTCGCGCGCGAGCTGGTTCTCAAGAACCTCTTGCGCCAATTCGATCAGCAGTACGGACTCGTGATCGTGGACGTGAGCCCGTCAATCAGCCAGATTCAAACCTCTGCCCTTGTGTATGCCGAGAATCTGCTCGTGCCGGCATCAATGGACATTCTCAGTTTCCAGGGTGCCGGAGCTTCGATTGAAACCGCAAAAAACCTCAATCACCTTCTGAAGCTGGACATTCGAACGGTTGCAATCCTGCCCGTCATGGTTCACCGCAGAATGGTCATGACGGAGCTTGTGCTGCGCGGTCTTGAAGAACTTGGCGCACAGCAGTCGATTCCACTACTCCCAGCAATCCGCACCGACACCAGTGTCCCGAAAGCAGCTCGAAGTCAGCAGTTGCTCTCCGATTTCGATCCCGGCTGCAGGGCGTACACGGACTATATAGCCGCCGCCGAAGCACTCAGCGGACTGCTACGAGGCGCTTCCGATGTGCAGTGACCCCAGGCGAGTGCGACGCCGCCTACAGCCGCTTTCCGCGCAGGAAGCGCTCAACGGCGCTGCGCTTGGAGGGCTTAGCGAGGTTGTCAGTGGGATGGTGGAGGGCTTCTCCAACATCGCCGCTCCCCTCTCGTCGCAACGCCCAAATGTGATTGCTATTGTGCCGCGCGACGAAAAAGCGCATGAGCATGCTTCACCGGGCGCACTCGTGTCACCGGGTGACATCAATTCGCCCGATGTCATCGGGACACCCGTTGCAGCAACGTCACCGGAGGTAGACGCCTCGACCAAAGCTGTTTCCACGGTAAACGCGGTGCACAGAGCGAAGGAGAAGGTCCGCCGCCCTCGATCCGTCGACGAATTGGTGTCGTTACCTCCGGAAGGTCTTCGACTCGAAGAAGCTCAACAGGCACTCACGCCGTCGGAGTTCATCGTCTAC
>JAJYGR010000357.1 GCA_021790655.1 Acidobacteriota bacterium
CCTGAGATTCTGTAATCTTCTACTGGAAATAAATCCAGATCGTCAACTGTAAGAACGGAATTGCTGTCGGTATGATGAGTGAAGGCATTCACTACATCCCAGCCAGCGGCTTACGCGCGACCGTTCGACCCCGCTGGCGGCTCGAGAGTTGGTAATTCTTGGGAAAGTTGCATCCGTCCAGCGCGATCCCACTTCGTGAGCAACCCATTCCTGCGGCTGATACTGATGTTTCCTGCCTGCGGGTAGCGGCCATCGGCGGTGGGACTGGCCTTTCCACTCTGCTCCGTGGACTGAAACGGCATACCCAGTCGCCGACCCACGCTTTGCGCCCCACCGAAATCGATGCGGGCCTACCGGCTGTTATTTCCGACCTTACCGCAATTGTTACCGTCACGGATGACGGCGGGTCCAGCGGACGCCTGCGTAAAGACTTGAACATTCTGCCGCCCGGAGATTTGCGCAACTGCATGGTCGCGCTTTCTGAGGACGAGCATCTGCTATCGCGACTCTTTCAGTATCGCTTCGAGTCGGGCGAAGGGCTTGAAGGACATAGCTTCGGCAATCTGTTCCTTGCGGGTCTCACCGCCGTGACCGGGGATTTTGCACTGGCCGTAAAGACTTCTTCGCAAATCCTGGCAACGCGTGGGCATTTATATCCAGCCACAAATTCGAACGTCACTCTGGCTGCGCGCATGGACGATGGTTCGCTGGTGCTCGGGGAAACCAACATTACCGCCAGTAAGCGGCGTATTGTCCGCCTGATGCTGGAGCCAGAACATGCGTCCGCATTGCCGGAGGCGATTGAGGCCATTCTCCGCGCCGACATGGTCACGCTCGGCCCCGGATCGTTGTATACCAGCCTGATTGCAAATTTATTGGTGGAGGGCATTGCGGATGCTTTGGTGGCAGCGCAAGGGCTGCGCGTCTTCGTCTGCAATTTGATGACTCAGGCGAATGAGAGCGTCCACCTGACCGCCTCCCAGCATATTGAACGCATCTACGAGCACGCCGGTGGAGCCATCTTCGACTACGCGCTGATCAATACGGCCCCGGTTCCTGAGACTGCGCGACTACGCTATGCTGCCGAAGGCGCAGAACAGATCCTTGCCGACATCGAGCAGATTGAAAAGCTGGGGGTCCGCTGCATTCAAGGAGATTATCTCCACGCCGAAGGCGTGTTGCGGCATGACTACGAACGGGTCACTGCGGCCCTATTGGATCTGGGTTTGCATCATCGTAAACCCACTAAGTCCAGCCTTAGTTCAGTCATAGTCCAACCTTGAGACAGCCTTAGATACAATCAAACGCGAGGTCCTAATGATGCCGACACTTGCACTTGTACTCTTCCTGCTGACGTCCACTCCGAAAACGCCAGCCCACGCATCCGCCGATGTTTTCGCTCCAATCGCGCGCTATCAGGGGGCCTGGCGAGCGGCGCCCTCGATGTCCGGCTTCGGCGCGGATACGATTTCCAACCAGTGTCACAGGTTCAGCGAATATTTTGTCTGTCAGCTGACCGTCAATGGAAAAGTGGGCGCGCTCGTGGTCTACGTCTCCGCTGGGACTGCCGGGAATTATTACACTCAGGCCATCCTGCCCCAAGACAACGCTACGGGCATAGTCGATCTGCGGATTGAGGGCGGACTCTGGACGTTTTCCAGCAAAGAAACGGAGAACGGCATAACCACCTACTATCGCACCACCAACGATTGGCGCGGCAACGACCATATCCATTTTGAGGTCGCCCATTCCACCGACGGCAACACCTGGGTAGTCGATCACAAAGGCGACGAGACCCGCATGGCTGCAAAGTAATTCCACGCCAAACTGAATTATTTCTGCTTTCCTGATCTTTTTGCGTTCTCCGGTAGCCTGACTTGCGTATATGCAGGTAGAGGGAAAACTGCTTGGGGGAAATGGGATTGAGATCGGCGCACCCCAAATCGTTCGCGTCATCGGCGAGACCCTCCTCGCAAGAGTTCCGCGAACTTGTCGAAGCGCATCAGTCCCGCGTCTTCAGCATCGCATTTCGTATTCTGGAGGACCCTTGGACAGCGGAGGAGGTAGCGCAGGATGTCTTCCTCGCCTTATATAGGGACCTGGATCGCCTGGAGTCGGAGGAGCATGTGCTCGCCTGGTTGCGTCGTGTCACGGTCCATCGTGCTATCGATGCCCGCCGACACCGCGCCAGCCGCGTGGATTTTGCTGCTGAGGAGTTTCGCGAAGATCGAACCATCGTTGCCAGCGAGATCGATGCGTCCCCGTCCATAGCATCCAGACGTGTCGAGTATCTCATCGCAACCTTGTCGCCAACGCAGCGCGCCGTCCTCCTGCTTCGGTATCAGGAAGACATGCTCCCAACGGAAATTGCCACAACGCTTGCCATGCCGTTGGGCACAGTGAAAAGTCATTTGCAGCGTGCCTTGAAACTGCTGCGCGCAAAAGCTGCGCGATTACAAAAGGAGGTTGCGCATGGTTGATTTTAAAAAATTCGTGAAGCGCCGACAGAACGATGCCTTGGAAATTAACGACCCGAGCGCGACAGAAGAAGCCGCGTTTGAGCAGGAGCTACGCAATGCGCTGCGTCCTCTTCTGGCGCCGGAAAATTTTGCGGATCGGGTGGTTGCGCGAGCGCAGGAGATATCGCTTCAACCCATTCATTCATTCTCAACCCGGTGGCCAATTTCCCGCTGGGCTGTAGCTGCGGTCCTGCTACTGACGATTGCATCCGGCGGCTATCTGGAGCACCAGCGCGCAAGACGCATTGCCGGAGAACATGCGCGCCAGCAGGTTTTGCTGGCGCTACAAATTACCAGCTCTACCTTACAGGCTGTCCGCAGCAAAGTGGACAGTAATGCTTCAAATTAAGGAGAACCATCATGATCGGAACTATTGTCGGACAGCGCCGTTTCGTTCGCCGTCTAGGAATGCTTTTTGCCAGCGGCTTGCTCGCTGCGCTTCCCTGTATGGCCCAGGACATACAACCGAAGTTCCCCGTCACTCTGGACAAGAAGCTGGCTGCGCGGGCAGCCAATGTGCATGAGGTCACGTTGAACAAAAATATGCTCGAATTTGCCAGTCAGTTCCTGAGCAATAAGCAGACAGGCGATGTACAGGCGCAGCATTTGATCCAGAAACTGAATGGCATTTACGTGCGCGAGTACGACTTCGCCGAACCCGGCCAGTACACCGCCGAGGACCTGCAAACTATCCGCAAGCAATTTTCCGGTTCGGAGTGGAACCCGATGGTGCGTGTCCATTCCAGCAAAGGCGGCGAAGGCGATACCGACGTCTATGTCCAACTGGTCAACGGAGTGATCCAGGGAATGTTCGTTCTCGATGCAAAGGCGCGAAAGCTGGATTTTGTCTACATCTCCGGCCCTATTCGTCCTGAAGATCTGAGGGCGCTCAGCGGAAACTTTGGCATTCCGAATATCAACACAGGAAAAGGTTCAGGTAAATAACTGAACAAATCCTCTAAAGATGCTGCCCAGTAACATGCCGGCACTATTCTGCCCGCATGCTCAGGGTCAAACATTAACAAAACTTGGGGTGCCCATTCTTTGTACATCCTTTGCACAAAGAATGGGAGAGCGCGACTCTTTCCCCGATACGTCAACACCCCGACAGAAATGCTCGAATTGGCTTTCTATTCGAGGGTCCGCTTCAACTGGCCACAAGCTGCGTAGATGTCGCGTCCACGCGGACGGCGCAGAAAAGCGGGCACACCACTCGCAATCAGCAGTTTCTGAAATGCCGCGACATCTTCCGGCGTCGGCATCTGGTAGGGAATCTCCGGCCCGGGATTCCAGACGATCAGGTTCACTTTGGCCTGCAAGTCTGAGCCGCGCAGCAATGCGGCCAGCTCCCGCGCATCTTCGCGGCGGTCATTTACGCCTCTGAGCAGAACGTACTCGAACGTGACACGTTCGCGCGGGCGCAGTGGAATGGCCCGCATCGCTGTCAGCAGGTCGGCGATCTTCCACTTGCGGGTGATCGGCATCATGGCTTCTCGGATGGTGTCGTTCGGCGCATTCAGGCTCAGCGCGAGTTTAGGACGGAGCTTCTCCATCGCGAAGCGCTCGATGCCCGGCAGAATGCCAGAGGTCGAAACCGTCATGCGCGACTCGGGAATGCCTACGCCTTCCACCAGCAGATGCACCGCAGCCATAAAGTTGTCGTAGTTCAGAAATGGCTCGCCCATGCCCATGAAGACCAGGTTGATGCGATCACGGCCTATGCGCGCCTGATGGCGATTCAACACAGCTACGACCTGCCCGGCGATTTCTCCCGCCGTCAAATTCCGCTTGACGCCAAGCTTCGCAGTCAGACAGAACTGGCAGTTGACGGCGCAACCGACCTGACTGGAAACGCAGATGGTGGCGCGGCGATAGGGAAGTGTTTCGTTCGATGTAGCACTTTGGGCAGCGGCCTCTTCACTGTCCGCGTCCGAACCGTCGCCGATCTCGCCTTCATCGCCATTCGGCATCCAGACTGTCTCGACTGTTTCGCCATCGCCGCACACGATCAGATAGCGCTCCGTTCCATCGCTCGACTTGAATGTCTGCGCAATCTGCGGCAGACCAATGGAGTAGCCAGCGGCTGTGAGTCGATTGCGAACGGAAAGTGGCAGCGAAGTGATTTCCTCCAAAGTAGAGACGCGCTTCTTGTAGAGGGCGTGCCAGATTTGTTGCAGGCGGTACGGTTCTAATGTAAAACTTTCAATAATATGTTTAAGTTGTTGTAATTCAATGCCAAACAAAGGCGTTATCGTATTTTCGACGATGGCGGGAGAATTTTGATCGAACTGTGGAAAACTTGTCATCTAATGTGGATAACCGCTTATGAAACTATACGTTGGGCGTGGCCCGGCACGCTCCCCCAGTCTGTGAAAAAATTATAGACAGATGAGTACAACCTACATGTCGCAGGATACTACGCGCTTCAGCACGCATGGCAACTCGCTGGACAGCGCTCAGAGCCGAAATATTCGTCGCACGCAACTGGACAATGGACTGGTGATCCTCACCGAGCGCATGGAGCATGTCCGTTCTGTCTCGATGGGTGTTTGGGTCAAGACGGGTTCGCGGGATGAGCAGCCGGAGATCAACGGCGTCTCCCATTTTGTGGAGCACATGGTTTTCAAGGGGACCAAATCCCGGTCCGCGCAAAAAATTGCGCGCGAGGTGGACGCGATCGGCGGAAACCTCGATGCATTCACCAGCAAAGAAACGATCTGTTTCAACATGAAGGTGCTGGATGAGCATGTACCCAAGGCTCTCGACGTGCTGACCGATCTGGTGATGCATCCGGTGTTCGCTCCGGAAGATATCGATCGCGAGTGCAAGGTGATCCTGGAAGAGATCAAAATGGATGAGGACAATCCAGACATGCTGGTGCATGAGATCTTTACGCAGAGCTTCTGGAAGGACCATCCCCTGGGCAAGCCAATACTGGGGACCCGCGAAACCGTGCGGCGCTTCGATCAGGGTACGCTGGTTGATTTTTATGGTGGGCGCTTTCAGGGTGACAACATGATTTTTTCCGCCGCTGGCAATCTTGACCACGAAGCCTTTGTCCGGCAGGTGGCCGAGAAGCTGGCGCACCTTTCAGCGGTGCCTGCTGCATTGGGTCCGTTATCCGACCATCCTAAAGTGCATGCGCGCATTGTCTCGAAACAGAAGAAATCGCTGGAGCAATTGCAGCTTTGCCTGGGAGTGCCGGCCCCGGCAGTGAATGATGAGCAGCGCTATACCGCTGCGTTGTTGAACACGATTCTCGGCGGCGGCATGAGTTCGCGGTTGTTCCAGAATGTGCGCGAAGATCGCGGTCTGGCCTATTCCATCTTTAGTGAGTTGAGCTCGTTCCGCGATACCGGCTCGCTCTGTGTGTATGCCGGCACTTCCGCGCAGAACGCGGAGCAGGTGATTCGCCTGACGGTGGAGGAATTTCGCCGCATCAAGGAGCAGGCTGTCCCCGAAGAAGAACTTCAACGGGCCAAAGACCAGTTGAAAG
>JAJYGR010000078.1 GCA_021790655.1 Acidobacteriota bacterium
TCGATTGTTATAAGAGGCGATCCCGCTGTAGTCGCCCATAAAATCACCCGCAGAGACAAATGGAGTCTGACTCCAGGCATAATTTGTAAAACTTTTGCCACCATCGGTCGACCGCGCCAGCGTCACGCGAGTCTTGTGGTCCGCCGGGTCGCCCCGCCGATCGTAAAAAATGACAGAGACATCTCCAGTAACGGGATCCACTGTCAACCACTGGAAGAATTGATCGCTGCCATCATGGATCGCATCATTATTCACTCGCACAGGAGCGCTCCAGGCGCGACCGCCGTTTTGAGATTGCGCGCAGAACACATCGATATCTCCGTTGCGATAATCGCTCCATGTGATGTAAAGATGAGCGTGCTTGTAACCCCCGCTTTGTGGGTCGACTGCAATCTGTGGAAATCCATTGGCCCGATCAAAATCCTGTACAGCAAACATGATGGGCGCTGTACGAAATATGTCCTTTACTCTGGCAAATGTTTTGCCGCCATCCCGCGAGATGGTGAACTGCATCTGGTTGCCTGAAGACCACACTGCGTACAGCGTGCTGTCGGAACCAACTGCGCCGTCAAAACCCTCCAGCGCTCCATTGTCATCACGCGGCAAGCCAGGATGCTGATCGATTTCCATGGGCGCGGTCCAGGTCTTGCCGTCGTCTGTCGAGCGGGACAGGACCATGCGCGAGTCCTTCAGCCCCCAGCGCGTCCAGGCGATATAAAGATTGCCCGCGTATTTGCCGTGACTGGTGTCCGCGATGATATATGGCTTGTCCTCAAAGGGGGTGATGGGTCTCTGCTGCTGTTCGGAAACCGTCACTGCCGACGCTTCCCATGTTTTTCCTCCATCGAGAGATCGACGGACGAAAATGCCATTGGAATGGGCTGTGTGTCCCCAGTAATTGAACGTACCCAGCTTATTGAAAGCGATGTAGCAGAGAATCGCGTGACCTCGATTATCGAAGGTCACAGACACATCGCCTGAAACCTTGAACCTCTTGGAAGCCGTATTTGCAGCATGTAGCCAGGTAGCTCCGGAATCGGTGGAATAGGCAATGCTCGCCTGGTTTTGATACGCCACAACCACTTGTTTCGGATTGGCGGGATTTACGGCCACGGAAGGCTCGCTGAAAAAGCCTGGAGAAGTTAACGTAGTGACTCGCGCTTGCGGAGCGCGCGGTAAAGGAGGCTGGGTCTGCGCGGACGCACAGCAGGAAGCAAGTGCAAGGCCTCCCAAGACAACCGCAATCGAGCGACAAGGAAAGTCATTCATAACTGCATACTTTGTATCACTGGGCCGCGATATTTCCATCATCCCAATCTACCTCCCAGAAATACCCTTCAGCCAGTGAACAAATTCCCGCATTGGCTTGCTAACGAAGTGCCGCCGAGCGCGAATATATCCGACGCGCCGCACACTTCCCTGCTGGAGCGGCACTAACACACAGCCCGCTGCAGCCATCGCAGCCATCGCAGGAATCAGCGTAATCCCGTAGCCGGATGCGACAAGAGGAAAAATGCTGCCAAGCTGGTCCGTTTCGAATATCGATTGCACTTCCGCATTCGCGCGCGTGCAGGCGGTCATCACATTTTCCCGAAAGCAATGCCCTTCTCGCAGAAGCAGCATGCGTTCCGCGCCTAGATCTTTCAAACTAATGGCCGATTTCGATGTAAGTGGATGGGACGCAGCCACGGCAAGAAAAAGAGGCTCGCGAAAAAGTTCGCTGCAAACAATATCGGGATTGCGAATCGGCAAGCTGAGAATGGCCATATCGAGTTGGCCATTCTGGACGTCTTCCACCAGGCGTGTTGTGATCCTTTCGGAAAGCTGGATGTCCACTTCAGGAAATGCTTCGCAGAAACTATGAATACGGGGGGCCAGCATATATGGCATGATGGTTGGAATCGCTCCGACGCGGAGGACACCCCGCATTCCCTCCTGCAAATTGGCCAGGGCGGATTCGGTCTCGGAGATTTCCTTGATGATGTTCAACGCGCTGGGCAATAGCGCTTCGCCATAGGCGGTCAGCCTTACGGTGCGCCCCAATCGTACAAACAGGGGTGCTCCGATGTTTTTCTCCAAACGTCCAATTTGCTGGGACAAGGAGGGTTGAGAAATCCCAAGCCGCTCCGCCGCGCGGGTAAAGCTTGCAGATTTTGCCACAGCGCAAAAATATCGCAGTTGGTGAAATTCCACGTTTCACTCCGAGCGTCGATCCATTTTAACCGATAGCCATTGCCTATGGGAAACATTGCCTTTCCCCTATGGACACATTTAGGGCGACGGCCTACACTCATATTCGCAGTTGGATCATTAGATATTCCACTGGCTCTATCTCCCCGCAGATAGAAAACACTACAAAGGAAACTGCCGCGCGCGAGATTGCAACTCATCCACCCCACGGGCAAACGATGATTTTTACAAGGAGAATGCATTATGTCCGATTCCAAGAACGACGCTCAAATTCCAAATGCCGGAAGCACCTCCAATGGCAAAGCTGAATCGAAAAAGCAAGAGACACTGACTACAACTGCGGGAAGACCTGTCGCCGACAACCAGAACTCTGTCACGGCCGGCCCGCGCGGTCCTGTTCTAATCCAGGATTTTCAGTTGTTTGAAAAGATGGCGCACTTCAACCGCGAGCGTATTCCAGAACGCGTTGTGCATGCGAAAGGCTCGGGCGCATACGGACATTTCGTCGTAACGCAGGACATCACGCGCTACACCACTGCGAAGTTGTTTTCTGAGATTGGAAAAACGACGGAAGTGATGGCGCGCTTCTCCACCGTCGGTGGGGAAAAAGGCTCGGCGGACACAGAACGCGATCCGCGCGGCTTCGCCATCAAGTTCTACACGGAAGAGGGTAACTGGGACATGGTAGGCAATAACACGCCTGTCTTTTTTATCCGCGATGCACTGAAATTCGGCGATTTTATCCATACACAGAAGCGCGACCCGCAAACCAATCTCAAATCGCCTACGATGATGTGGGACTTCTGGTCGCTCTCGCCCGAATCACTCCATCAAGTGACGATCCTGTTTTCCGATCGCGGGACGCCGGACGGCTACCGTCACATGAACGGGTACAGCTCCCACACCTTCTCGCTCATCAACGCGAAAAATGAGCGCTTCTATGTCAAATGGCACTTTAAGACCAAGCAAGGAATCAAGAACCTGATGGCGGCGGACGCAGCTCGCCTGAAGGGAGAAGACCCGGACTATGCGCAGCGCGATCTCTTCACCGCAATCAAGAACGGAGACTTTCCCAAGTGGAGAGTTTGTATCCAGGTGATGCCGGAAGCAGAGGCCACCAACTACAAAGTCAATCCTTTCGACCTGACAAAAATCTGGTCCCACAAGGACTATCCTCTGGTTGAAGTTGGCGAAATGACGCTAGACAGAAATCCGGAAAATTATTTTGCGGAAGTGGAACAAGCTGCCCACTCGCCAGTGAACATCGTTCCCGGGATGGGCTACTCGCCAGACAAAATGCTCCAGGCACGGCTGGTTTCCTACCCGGATGCACACCGTTATCGTGTAGGGACAAACTATGAATCTTTGCCGGTAAACCGTCCAAGAGGATGTCCCGTGAATACCTACCATCGCGACGGCAGTATGCGTCACGATTCGAATGGTGGCAGCTCGCCGAACTACGAGCCAAACAGTTTTGGCGGCCCTGTAGAGAACCCTCGCTATCGGGAAGAGCCTCTACCGCTCGACGGCATGCCTGCGGACCGCTATAACCACCGCGAGGGGAATGATGACTATAAACAGGCGGGCGATCTATTTCGACTGATTGGCAAAGAAGCGCAACAGCGCTTGATCGATAACATTGTCAGCAGCCTGAGCCAGGTGCCTCGCCGCATTCAGGAACTGCAAATCAGCCACTTTTATAAAGCTGATCCGCAATATGGTGAAGGTGTAGCAAAGGGAGTCGGCCTTCCTGTCAAAGAGCTCGTCACGCGGTAAAGGCTGATCGAAAGGCTTACCTATTGCGCGTTAAATATGCCCCGGATGAAAAAAGTTGGTGACAACTTTCTTCATCCGGGGCATAAGCCTTTCGCAGCCGATATCAGATGTTGCAAACCTTCAGCCCACTTGTGATATTTCCAGTTTCAGCGCCGGATAGTCGGTGTAGCCTTTTTCCGTCCCGCCATAAAATGTAGATCGATCCGGCTGGTTCAACGGAACGTCGTTGGCAAACCTCGCTGGCAGGTCGGGATTCGCGATGAATAATCGACCGAAGGCAATGGCATCCGCATTTCCTTCCGCGATTGTTTCCTCTGCCGACGCTGCCACATATCCGCCAGCGGAAATCAAAACACCGGAGAACGCCTTGCGGAAAATCTTCGCAGTCCTGGGCGCATTCTTATTCTCTGGCGCGCCCCCACCAGCACCGCTGGAACGCGGCTCGATAATGTGCGCGTAGGCAATTTTGCGATCACCCAGCTCTTTCAATACGTAGCCAAAAAGCGCTTCCGGATTGGAATCCCCCATATCGCCAAAGGTCCCATACGGCGAAAGGCGCACACCAACCTTATCGTGTCCCCACACCCCAAGGACCACATCTGCAACCTCCAACAGTAAGCGTGCACGGTTTTCTATCGAACCACCATACTCGTCGGTACGGTGGTTCGAGCGGTCTTCGAGAAATTGGTCCAGCAGATAGCCATTCGCGCTATGGATCTCGACGCCATCGAACCCAGCAGCCTTGGCATTCTCCGCGCCACGGCGATACTCTTCCACCACGCTTGGAATTTCCTGCAATTCCAGTGCGCGCGGAGTTTCAAAATCAGTGAATTGAAAATCGGAAGTGAAGGTCTTTCCGGTTTGCGGCGCAATCGCGGAAGGCGCAACTGGAAGGCCTTCCTTCGGGTGAAGAGAACTGTGGGACATGCGTCCTACGTGCCACAATTGCAGGAAAATCAAGCCGCCCTTGCTGTGCACGGCCTCCGTAACCGCCTTCCAACCCTCCACCTGCTCCGCCGTACTGATGCCGGGAGCACCCGGATAGCCTTTGCCGAGAAGTGAAATCTGCGTTGCTTCGCTGATGATAAGGCCGCCCTGGGAGGCGCGCTGGCGATAGTATTCGGAATTCAAAGGTTGCGGCACATCGCCGGGCTGGGCGGAACGCATTCGCGTCAAAGGGGCCATCACGACGCGGTGGTCCAACTCGTACGGGCCAACCCGTAAAGGAGACAGAAGATTGGGATATTTACTCATATTAAAAAGATGAAGTTCCAGTCCAATCGGTCGCAAAAAAGAGTTTTGAGAAATTGAGTGTCTCTGTCCCATGCGGGCTTTCTTTCATGTTTGTCAGGGAGTATCGGGGTTTCAGATGGAATTGCTTCCTCTTATACAAGCATTTCTCACAAATATTCCACGGAATCACGATATTTCTTCATTGCTAAATCGGGTCATCGCTGGTATTCGTGGATTGCCTCTATAAACCTGCCTATGCGACGAATATTGTTCTCTCTTTTGACTTTGGGTGCCCCATCCTTGTTCGCCGCGGCGAACAAGGGTGGGAGAAGGATTGCATCCTCGCTCCTTCTGCTGCCTCTGCTTGCGTTCAGTGCCACCGCGCAAAACGCTCCCGCTCCTTCCGCGCCCACGCCTACCGCGCCGGTCACCAACATCACGCTCGGCCAGTCCATCGTCGCGCTCACCGGCCCGTGGAAGTTCCACACCGGCGATAACCCGGCGTGGGCCAATCCCAGCTTCGACGACTCGCAGTGGGAGACGGTGGATTTGACGCCCAGGGCGGGCAGCTTCGATCCTACCGTCGGATTCTCCAGCTACGTGCCGGGCTGGACGGCGAAGGGCCATCCCGGCTACTGGGGTTGGGCGTGGTATCGCATCCGGGTCAGCACCGCGGCGCGGCCGGGAGAGAAGCTGGCGCTGGCTGGCCCAACAGACGTGGACGACGCCTATCAGGTCTTTGCCAATGGAAGACTGCTGGGCAGCTTCGGTAAGTTCTCCGACCATGGATCTCCCGTGGTC
>JAJYGR010000019.1 GCA_021790655.1 Acidobacteriota bacterium
TGACCCATCGAGTGATTCATGGTGGAGTTCCACTCCCGGGAGCAGGTCGGCAAGCTGTGGCACGGGACGCAGCATCTCTACACCGCGCGCCGGATGCGTCTTGAGAATCTCAAATTCCTCTACTGTGAGTACTCCAGGCTTGGTCAAGATTTTCTGGTCCATGCCAATTTTTCCGATGTCATGCAGCAGCGCTGCAAGCCGGATGCGGTTGCTCTCTTCCGGGTGCAGTCCCAGTTGTTTGCAGATCAGGGTCGAGTATTCCGCCACGCGTCCTGAATGCCCGCGCGCATAGAAACTCTTCGTGTCGATGGAGGCCGACATGGCTTCCACCAGACGGACAAAAATCGCATGATGATCGCGGGAAAGCAGGATCCATTTCGCCAGGGAGGTATCCGGGCTTTCATTCATTCCACTCAGTTCACGGGCCAGCTCTTCAATTTCCGGCAATCCCGCGCGTGCAGAGTGGAGTACGAATTCTCCGCGCTTGATCGCCTGCGTCGTCTCCAGAAACTGGCGCATATCGCGTGCAAATTCCAACGTCACCATCCAGCACTTCACCGTAAAGACCGCCGCGATGGTGGCGAGCAGCAATTCGGGGATCCTGTCTTTCCATGCAGGAGAATCAACGGCGTGACGCGCAAGCGCCAGACACATGACACCAGCAGTGAAAGGCAGGAGCAGTGTCAAGTACAGCACACGGAGCTTAGGGTTACTTTTGATCTGCATATACGCAACGCGAAAGCGGCGGCAAATTCGCTTTCCAGGGGAGTTTCCCTATACGCGTCGATATTACCTTGGAAAGGTATCATTTCGGAAGAAAATAAATAAATTTCCTTGAGAGCGAGAAGCCGCACGATAACTGCGCAAACGTGGGGGGCCCCGCTTGGGCCACCAGTGGCAAGGAGGAATACTAGATTATTCATCCCGGCCCGGGCGAGCCATCAGTTCCCGCATCGCGTCGTTGGCCGAGATGCGTTCTTTTAAGATTTCGCCGATCTGTTCGGTGATTGGCATCTCCACGCCCAACTGACGCGCCAGCCCCAGCGCGGCATGGGTGGTGCGGACCCCTTCTGCCACTTTGCCCTGCATCTCCAGCAGAATGTCCTGGAGTTTGCGTCCCCGGCCCAACTCCATGCCGACGTGGCGGTTCCGGGACAGCGCTCCTGTGCAGGTCAAAACCAGGTCGCCTAACCCGGCCAGCCCAGCCAGTGTGTCCGATTGTCCCCCGCTGGCGACCGCGAGGCGGGTCATCTCCGCAATTCCGCGTGTAATCAAGGCCGCCACGCTGTTATGTCCCAACCCCAGTCCGCAGGTAGCGCCAGCAGCAATCGCAATCACATTTTTCAGGGCACCCCCAAGCTCCACACCAACTACATCGTCATTCGTGTAGAGGCGCAGCGTCGGTCCGGCAAACTCCTCCTGGATGCGAACCGCCAGGGCCGCATTCGCAGACGCGATGGTGATGGCCGTCGGACTTCCCGATCCGACCTCCTGGGCAAAGGAGGGCCCGCTGAGCACGGCGCAAGGCAATTCGAGATCATGGACTGCCAGCACCTCTGCAATCACCTGCGTCATGCGCAAGCATGTGCCGTCTTCAATGCCTTTAGTCGCATTGACGATCAGTTGATCGCGGTGGAGCAGCGGGGCCATGGTGCGGCAAATCGCGCGCAAATGCTCAGACGGCACGACCAGCAGGACAATCTCTGCCTCGCCCAAGGCTGTTTCCAAGTCCGTCGTCACCCGAATGGAGGCTGGGACAGAAAGCCCCGGAAGATAGGCGCGGTTTTCCCGCGCGCGCTCTATAGTATCGGCAACCTGCGCGGTATGCGACCACAGCGTAATGCTATGTCCTGCGTTATTTGCGGCGCCATGTGTGTCGCGTCGCGCAAGGACCACCGCCAGGGCCGTCCCCCATGACCCTGCGCCTATAATCGCTATGCGGCTCATACAATACTGCTTTCCTTTTCGGCGTCTTTATTGCCAAAGCGATATTCCGTCCCATGCAGAAGTCGCTGGACATTTTTTCTATGCTTGATGAGAATCATCGCCGGGACCAGAAGGATGCTGGCGACAAATATAGGTCCGTGCCCGTAGTGGACCCCCAGCACTTGCGCCGCAAGCCAGACCCAGATAGGAAATGATGCGGCAGCCAGAATAGAGGCCAGCGAAACATACCGCGTAAGCCATGTCATGAGGATAAAGAGTGTCAGGGACGAAAAGGCCGCCAGCGGAGCAAGCGCCAGAAATACTCCCAGTGCTGTCGCAACGCCTTTGCCGCCTTTGCCGCGAAGCCAGATGGGGAACACATGGCCAACCACCGCGAACAACGCGCCAATGGAGGCTGTGTCGATGGCATGGCTGCCAGTCGCCAGATGTCGTGCAATCACGACCGCAACAAAGCCTTTGCCCAGATCGAGCAGCAGGGTCAGAATTCCCAGCCACCGCGAGCCGGAGCGGAGCACGTTGGTCGCGCCAATATTGCCGCTCCCGGTCTGTCGGATGTCTTGTTTACGAAAAAGCAAAACCAGCAGATATCCGAACGGGATCGAACCTAGCAAATACGAAATTATTGCTGCAATCCAATCGACAGTCATGGGAGCACGTATCGAGTGTAGCAGTGGCGCCCGCAACCTGGGGCGAACTTCCGCGCGACGTTACATGAACTTTCTGCGAATCATATCGAGCGCCTGCTGGGTTGCCAGCCAGCGGACACGCTCCCGATCGCCACGAAATTTTTTTTCGCACACGCTGATTTCTTTTCCATCGTCGAGTGCGATATAGACCAGCCCGACCGGCTTTGTATCGCTGCCCCCGGTAGGCCCGGCGATACCGGTGATGCCCACGCCAAGGGTCGCCTGCGTGCGGCGTCGGATTCCATGGGCCAGCGCCTCTGCGACTTCGCGGCTCACCGCGCCCTTTTCCTCGATCAGTTCTTCCGGCACATCGGCAAACTCCGTCTTCAGGGCATCGGAGTACACCACAGCTCCACCGAGAAAGGATCGAGAACTTCCAGCAACGCTCGTCAAACGCTGCGCCACCATGCCGCCAGTGCAGCTTTCCGCCAGCGCGACAGTGGCCCCACGAATTTCCAGATAATAGAGGACGATCTGCTCCAGAGATTCGCCATTTGACGAGAAGATGTCGTCTTCCATTTCTTCTTCCACGCGGCTGGCCAGTTCCTGCACGCGCGCCTGCGCCACTTCCAGAATCGTCTTGGCACACTGTAGATGAAGTTGTACCTCGCCCACATGTGCCAGGATCGTCGTTTCGACATCGTTGAAGCGCGTATAAATAGGCGCCAGCCGCGCATCCACTTCAGACTCCGGCAGCATCGCCATTTTCAGTACACGACGCGCAATGTGGCGCGGCGGCAGCGCAGTCTTCAGTCGTGGCAGACACTCCGCGATAAATAGCGGTTTTAGCTCCGACGGTGGCCCCGGCAACAGGATTACCAGCTTGCGATGTTCCCCGACGACGATGTCCAGCCATTGTCCGGGCGCGGTGCCATTGGCATTCGGCAGCACCTCTGCGCCATCGATCACGTCAGCCTGTTTGGAGTTGTTGCCGGGCATGCTGGAGCGCCGTTCGGCAAATCGCTTGTAAAGCGCGGCCAGCAGGTCGCCATTGCGCCGTACCCGCACACCGAGCGCTTCTCCGACTGCTTCCCGCGTCAGGTCGTCTTCGGTCGGCCCCAGTCCGCCCATCACGCAGACAATGTCTGTTCGGCCCAGTGCGATGGAAATCGCCTGCGCCAGATGCGCCATGCGGTCGCCGACAATCGTCTTAAAAACGACCGTAACGCCCAGTCCATTGAACTGTTCGGTAAGAAAAAGCGAGTTCGTGTCCTGGCGAAAAGGAGTAAGCAGCTCCGAACCGACGGCGATGATTTCTGCGAGCATGTGGGAATCAGTAGAGCGTAAGAAGTTTACTGGAACGAGTATATTTCTGAAGAACACACAGTCATACTTCGGTTGGCCCACCTTCCCGCAAATGATGTGGAAGAATGCAATCGCGCGCTTACACCTCTAATGTAGCAAGCGTCCAACTACATCCAATCCCACATGATAAACGGTGTCGCGCGTAGCCAGCACTGCGTCGCCCTCGGGCAGAAACGCCAGGCCCACAATTCCGGATCCAGACACTACCAGGGATGCTTTCTTGTCCGGTGCAATCTTCACCACGCCCCGACGGCCATGCAGCGAGGCAGCCACGTAAACGTTGCCGGCCACGTCGAGCGCCAGCCCCTGCGGACGACCCAGGCCACGATAGAAAGTGGAAACGCTGCCATCCTGCTCAATGGCGTGGATCGCATCGTTTGCCGACGTGGTTGGCCCACTGACCAGCAGCGTGCCGCTATCGGTAAACGCCAGATGATAGGCGGCCACGCTCGGTTCCAGCGTTGAGAAGACAAAGACCTTTCGGTCCTGCGTGATTTTGAAAATCGTGCCGCTGCGATCTCCCACATACAGCAATCCGTCTTTGTCGAAGGCCACCCCGGTTGCGATGCCCATGCCTTCTGCAAACACCGATTTTGCTCCGCTCGGGGTCACTCGATAGATGGTGCCTTCATGCCTGGAGGAGACGTAAAGATGCCCCTCTGCGTCGAGCGCCATTCCAGTCGCATTCAAAATCCCCGTCACAAAAGGCCTTACCTGATATTCCACATCGATCTGATACACCGACACTGGAGTTTTTTCGCCACGCGATCCCGAAAAAGTAACGTAAACGTTACCATCCGAATCCGCGACCGGATTTGCCACTGGATGCATCTTCTCGGCAATCGCAATCCCGACCGCCAATGGCATGGGATTGCTGGCATGTCCCTCCACCCGCAACTGTACGTTTCCAGAGATCGTTCCTTCCGGTACCTGTAGCAGCACGCGAGATTCGCGGCTCATTGTCACCGGCGCGCGCTGTTCCCCGATGGTCGCGGAAGGCTGATGGTAGCCTTGGGGCGCCAGCGCCCGGCCATGCACTTCCACTTCGCCGCCCGGTAGCGCTGCCAGCGGGCGGATGGATGCAATATGCGGTGCGTTTTCCGTTGAGTGGAGACCGAACTTCATTGGGACCTCTCTGCGCTACAGGCCTATAACCGTAACCCTATAACCAGCGGCTGGCAATCCACACCAGTGCCAGCGCGTAGGATCCGGCGGCAACGTCATCCATCATGATGCCGAATCCGCCATGCATCCTGTCAAACTGGCGTGCCGGTGGCGGCTTCAGAATATCGAAAACGCGAAACAGCAGAAAAGCCAGCAGCCACAGCCATGGGCGCGTGGTCGCTCCTATCAGCGCGATCCACTGGCCGGCCACTTCATCCAGCACGACAAAGCTCGGGTCTTCCGTTCCCGCCTCGCGCACAATGATGCTGGACGCCGGAATCCCCACCAGCACAACGATTAGGGCAGCAACGGCAGTAGCGAGAGCAAGCTGGCCGCGCGAAAAATGGGCCCAATGCGCAACCGCAAGCCATAACACCAGGCCAGCCGCCGACCCCCACGTGCCAGGCCCGGGGCGCAAAAAACCTGTGCCAAAAAACGTCCCCAGCGTCCAGGCCCAGGCAGTCCGTTGCCTCTTCATCGCAGAATCTTCATTTATTCTTCGTCGCCTGTCGTTCGTCCACTGCGGTGCATCTCATCCAGACCTTCCAGCACTTCCGGATCGAGGATGGGAGAAGAAATGCGATACGCCCCACTCGCCCACTTGCCCAGATCGATCACTCGACACCGATCGCTGCAAAACGGCATGTCCGGACAGTCCGGTAGGACCAACGAGCTACAAGTAGGACATCGAAGCGCCTTGATTTTCTGTTTTTTCGGCATAGCAACCTCAAAATGTAACTGCCTTAGTTACACATTACGGCTCGTCATTCTGGGCGCAGCGAAGAATCCATAGGGTGATGGCGAAGACTACGAGGCAAATTTCCTCTGGATTCTTCACTCCGGTCGTGTCGCCGTGGCGACCGACCTCCGTTCAGAATGACTCCTCTTCTGTACATTTCTGCGAGTGATAAAAAAATCCTCACGCAACCACCCGCGCCACTAGGTCATAATCATGGGCTTCGGTGATTTCGCAGAGATGAAAACTTCCCGCCTGCAACGCTTCATGCGGCCCAAAATCATTGATCAAAATTTTGCCGTCGATCTCCGGCGCGTGCATGGCCGTGCGGCCCTGCCATAGTAGCGGGGTCTCTTCGCTTTCACCTTCCACCAGCACGTCGAACGTTTGGCCTATCTGCGCTGCGCGCGCCTTGCGGCTGATCTGCAATTGCTCCCGCATCAGCTTGCCCTGCCGCGCGGCAATCGTCCGCTTCGGCACCTTCCCGTCCAGGTCGTACGCGGCGGAACCTTCTTCATCGGAGTATTCAAAAACGCCCAGCCAGTCAAACTTGGCCTCTTTGACAAAGCCAAGCAGTAACGCAAAGTCTGCCTCCGTCTCGCCGGGAAAGCCGGTGATGAAAGAAGTACGCAGCGCAATCTCCGGCATGGTCGTCCGCGCCCGCTCAATCATCTTCAGGAAAATCTCAGCGCCGCCGCCGCGCCTCATTTTTTTCAGCACGTTCGGCGCAGCGTGTTGCAGCGGTACGTCGAGATACTTGCAGATGTTCTCATGCCGCGCCATGGTGTCGAGCAGCCGCTGCGTCACCTTGTTGGGGTACGCATACAGGAAGCGTATCCAGCGCAGTCCTTCAATCTGCGCCAGGCGATCCAGCAGTTGCGCCAACCCGTCCTTCATGCCAAAGTCTTCGCCGTAACAGGTGGTGTCCTGGCCAATCAGCGTAATTTCCTGCACGCCTTCGGCGACCAGCCGCTCCGCTTCCGCAATCACCGACTCAAACCGTCGCGAGCGAAACTTGCCGCGCAGTTGCGGAATGATGCAAAAGCCGCAGGGATGGTCGCATCCTTCCGCAATCTTGATGTAGGCCGATGCGCGCGCTGTCGTGCGCAGGCGCGGAGTGTGTTCGTTGTACAGATAGTTCGGCAGGCTGGCGATGGCCCCGTCCCAGCTTTCGCGGGAGAATCGTCCCTGCGATTCGCGATGGTCGCCCTCCGAGCGGTGCAAAATCGCTGTCTCCGCCGTCGTCAGAATATGAAACGGAGAACCCAGCGCAGTTGTGCTCGGTGGCGCAACAATGCCAGCAGCCGCAAGGATTTCCTCCAACTCGCCTGTGCCCACCACAGCATCCACTTCAGGAATATTTTTCTGGATCTCATCGCGGTAGTGCTCGACCATGCAACCGGCAACCACCAGGCGCTTAGCGTTGCCACTGGTCTTCAACCGCGCCATTTCGAGGATCGTATCGACTGATTCCTGCTTTGCCTTGTCGATAAAGGAGCAGGTATTCACCACCAGCACGTCCGCCGTCTCAGCGTCGGAGGTAATCGTCGCGCCGCCCTGCGCCAGGATGCCCATCATCACTTCACTGTCGATCAGGTTCTTCGGGCAGCCCAGGCTGATGAAGCCAACTCTTGTCACGGGCTGGATATGCTGCTCCGCCAGCGCAGAACTGTTTCCAGCCACTAGCTTCGTATCGGGACCAGGCGATATTGCTTGCAGAATCGTCACCCTTCTATTCTAACAATCGACTGGCTGGAGGCGATCTCGGCTTCAGCTCCCTGCAATAACTTGTCTGCAAAATTCGGAGTGGTATCATCAAGGCTGTGCCGGGTCCTACGCGACGCAATCCCGCCAATCCCGCCAGGTCCGGAAGGAAGCAACGGCAACGGGCCCATGTGTGTGCAGTGGGTCACCCGGTACTTTTAAAACGCAGCCACCATTTAAGCGCTGCGTCTTCGTAGACATTCCCCGCGCACATGTAGAGAATAAGAGTTTCAATTTTGTTTGAGGGAATTCCATTGCCAATCGATCTTCGTCCGCGTCCGTTGCTTCGTGCCAAAATCAGCGCCCTGGGAACTTACACTCCGCCTCGCCTGTTGACGAACGCCGACCTTGAGACCATGGTGGAGACCAGCGATCAGTGGATCACCGAGCGGACCGGCATCCGCCAGCGTCACATTGTAGACAAGGGTGTTGCGACCAGCGATTTGGCTGTGGAAGCAGCACGACTCTGCCTCGCGGAACGCGGGGTGCAGCCGAGTGAAGTGGAAGCGATCATCATCGCCACTGTGACCCCTGACATGTTGTTCCCATCGACAGCCTGTCTGGTGCAGCACAAGCTGGGAGCGGAGGGTGCCTGGGGTTTCGATCTCTCCGCAGCATGCTGCGGCTTCGTGTACGCGCTCCAGGTGGGCGCGAAGCTGGTGGAGTCCGGCGCGCACAAGAAAGTCCTAGTCATTGGCGCAGATGTCATGTCCTCTGTCATCGATTACACCGACCGCTCCACCTGCATCATCTTCGGCGACGGAGCCGGAGCTGTTCTTCTGGAGCCTACCGCAGAGGGCGAGACTGGCATGATCGATTTTCTGCATGAAATTGACGGCTCAGGCGCAGCTTCGTTATATATGCCGGGTGGTGGCAGCCTGCATCCGCCGACCGCAGAAACCGTGGCGCAAAAGATGCATTACGTCCATCAGGACGGGCAGGCCGTGTATAAATTTGCTGTGCGAAAGATGTCTGAGACGACAGAGAAACTGCTGGAGCGCAATGGTGTCCACGGAAAAGACCTTGACTGCTTCATTCCGCACCAGGCCAACAAGCGCATCATTCTTTCCACAGCAGAGCGACTTGGTTTGCCTCCAGAGCGCGTCATCATCAACATCGATCGCTTCGGAAACACTACTGCGGGAACCATTCCTCTCGCGATGCAAACGGCGCGGGAAGAAAATCGGCTCCGCAAGAATGACCTGGTATTGCTCGCTTCTGTCGGTGCGGGATATACGGTAGGTTCCTGCCTGCTCCGCTGGGAAATTTAGCCAAGAATGAATCGGGGTGCCCACCTTCGCGAAGCTTAAGGGTGGGACTCTCTCAGTAATTTTCACCAAATATTCATTGTCTACTCACCGTAGCGTCGCAGAAAATGCTGCATATCTAGGGCATGATCAGCGCAACGTACGACACATTGATATTGTCGGACGTCCATCTGGGGTCCGAAATGAGCCGGGCTCAGGATGCGCTCGACGTTTTGCAATCGCACAGCTATCGCCGCCTGGTGCTGCTGGGCGATATTTTTTCCGACCTCAATTTCCGCCGCCTGACCAGCGATCATTGGAAGTTTCTTACCTATATTCGCAGGCTCTCCAACCCGAAGCGCCACGTCGAGGTGGTCTGGGTGGAAGGCAATCATGACCACGGCCTCGCGGAGCTGATGTCGCATCTGGTCGGCGTGCCGGTCTACCAGCGCTACGTCTGGGAGTACGAAGGCAAGCGCCACCTCGCGGTGCATGGCCATCAGTTTGACCGGTTCGTCAGCAAAAATCTTCTCATTAGCCGGGTTGGCGAGCAGTTGTTCTATCGAATTCAAAAACTGGACTCTCGTACCAAGTGCTTTTCACGCTTTCTGGACCGCACAAATACCCGCTGGCTGCGACTGTCCGACAAAGTCGCCACCGGGGCCATCCACTATGCGCGTACCGGGCGCTGCGAGCGTGTTTTTTGCGGACATACGCATGCAGCGCTCTCGCTGGTGCGAGATGGTGTCGAGTATTACAACTCCGGTTCGTGGGTTGACGCGCGGGCCACATTCCTAACCATCAACCAGCATGGAGTGGAGATCCAACATTATGCCTGCGGAACTCACGATCGTCATCCCAGCGAAGAACGAGTGCCAGTCCCTGCCGAAGCTCCTGACCTCTTTGAACAGGCAGGACTACCCGCATTTGCCGGATACCAGAGTCTTCGTTGCTGATGCAGACTCAACGGATGGCACAACAAACATTGCCCGCTCATTCGGCGCAAAATTCCCAATCGAAGTCATCCCTGGCGGACTTCCTGCCGTCGGGCGCAACGCTGGAGCACGCCGCGCGGCCACGCCCTATGTCCTGTTTATGGATGCGGACGTCGAACTGGCAGACGTAACACTGCTACGCCGTGCCGCAGCAGCAGTACAACGCGGGAAGCTGCATTGCCTCACGACCAACATCGCCTGCCTCGACGGGCGTGTAACGGATCGGCTCCTGTTTGGCATCAACAACCTTGTGCAGCGCGCATCGCGCTGGGTGTCGCCGTTCGCAACAGGCATGTTTATGTTGTTCGACAAGCAGGAATTCGACCGGCTCGGCGGTTTCAACGAGCGCGCTTTGTATGCTGAGGATTATTTGCTGAGCAAGCAGGTCGCGGGCCGCCGCTTCGCCGTCATCCCCGGCTGCGTGCATACCTCAAATCGCCGATTTCAAAGCATGGGCCACGCGAGTATCGTACGCATGTTTTGGAAGACCGCGTTGAATTCGCGCAATAAGCAATATTTTCTGCGCGATCAGGGCTACTGGAAGGAACCAGTATCCATGAATCCATTTCCAGGCAAGCATTCCTAATCTATGTTCGGGCGTTCGTAGAGAGTGCAAGCCTGATTCACACTCTGCATCCATAAATGAAATTCTCTAGCTTACCAGCTTGACGCTATTTCCTTCGGCGCAGGAACGATAAATTGCTGCCATCAGGCGCTGATCCCGCAGACCCTCTTCGCCATCGGTTTTCGGTTCTTTATTTTCTGTAATACACCCGGCAAAGTAGTCGGCTTCGACGGCAAATTGTTTTGGTGCGGGGATGTGGTAGTTGATATCAAGTGGCTGAGTGCCCTCGGCTTTGCCGGTCAGGTGCTGTCCCTGGTATCCAAATGCAGGGTTCAGCTCCAGCATGCCCTTCGATCCCACCACACGTGCATAGGCCCCGATAAAATTGCTGCCATAAGTGGTCGAGCAACTGGCGAGCGCTCCGCTGGGAAAGCGGAAGTTCCACACGACATTTTCTTCCACCTCGGTGAAGCGGCCATCATGGTCGGTAACAGAGGAGTAGGCCTGCACCTCGGCTGGCTCTTCGCCAGTCAGGTAGCGCGCTGCCTGGATGGAATAGATCCCAACATCGAACAGCGGACCGCCACCGGCCAGCTTCTTGTTGAGTCGCCATTCGCCGGGTCGAATGTTAAATCCGTTCGAACTGTTGATGGAAAGAATTTTCCCGGTATAGCCCTGGCGCGCCAACTCGATGGCCTTGAGGTTCGTCGGCTCATAGCGGCAGCGATAGGCAATCATCAGCTTGCGATCCGCCTGCTTACAGGCAGCGATCATCTGCTCGCATTCTTCCACGGTGTTGGCCATGGGCTTTTCGCAGAGCACATGCTTGCCTGCTTTGGCGGCGCGAATAGTGTACTCGGCGTGCATACCGTTCGGGAGCGCGATATAGACGGCGTCGATTTCCGGATTGTTGCGGATCGTGTCGTAGTTCTCGTAGTTGTAAATCGCGTTGTGCGAAACGCCGTACTGGTCGGCAACGCGCTCGGCCTTGGGTCGATGTCCGCTTACCAGCGCGACGATTTTCGATTGCTGCGAGATGCGAACGCCCGGCATAAATTGGCCCATGGAAATGCGGCCCAGTCCGACGATGCAGTAACCGGTCTTCTTGCCATTCGCGGCAATGTTATTCGTCTGTGCGCTGTTTGCTGCATCGGAATAGATCGCTGGGCTGGACTCGCCTATTAGAAAACTGCTGCTTGCTGGGACTAGCGCTGCGGTCAATGCGGTGGTGGAAGCAAATTGCTTGAGAAATTCTCTGCGAGAGTGGCTCATTTGCGTGGTCCTTTCTGCGAATTTCCAGCGACAGCAGAACTATACAACCGAGTTGAGCGTTTTAGAAATCGCCAGGCGGCCTACAGCAGGCGCAGCGGCGGAGCTGCTGGCAGTACCCCGCATTCGGCTGCATAGCGGAAGAACAATTCCAGTCCGGCAACGCAGGCTTCGTCCAGCGCGTAGTGGATGTTGCGCGACAAATAGGCGTGAATGGTGGCGGCGGGAACGGAGATGCGCGGAGCCCATTCGCGGACCAGGTCTTCGATGTGGGCCATGCCGTGGTCGCGCGACTGGACGAAGTCATCTGTCACTTCGCTGCTCCGCAGTCCCGAGTTCGCGATTGCCTGCGGACGGACCGCCCAGAAGGCCGAAACCCACGGCAGTCCCGTGTGTTGTTTCCACTCATGGGCCAGATCGATATAGCTGAGATGCTGTCCAGTGCGCGCGAGCCGCGCGGGCTGGTCTTCCAGCGCCAGCAGCGCTGGATCGCCAATGAGAATGGCTGCATCGCAGTCCTGCAACATGATGTCGAGATTGGGAGCGTGCGGCAAGAAGGCTGGGTCTGTGCCATAAAACTTGCGGAAGACAATCTGCGCGTACACGTTGGAAGCGCGCGAAGCAGTATCGGCGGCAACACTTCGTACAGCGCCGAGACCTTCTGGATGCTTGACGACTAGAAGAATCGAGCGCACGCTGCCGAGCGACGCGATGGCGCAGCCGGGAATGATGGCGAGGCCGGGCGTGGTGGCGTAGGCGGCGACTGGAACCAGCCCGATGTCGGCGGTGCCGTCGGCCAGTTCCGCAGCGCATTGCGAAGGCATCGACAGATGAATCTGATAGCGTTCGGAAAGCCATTCTTGTTCGGGGGGATGCTCAAAGTCCCACATCAGCGGCGCGGGATTGAGAAAACGGATGGCGGAGATTTTTAGCTTCTGAGCTGAAGCGCGGCGGGAACAAGACTGTGCTGTCACGACCCAGTGTAACAAGACGCATTAGACTCATTCGAGCTGTGTCCACTTGGGAAGTGGCAAGTGAGAATGGTTTTACGCTTGTTTCCCCACCATCGCAGCGGCGAGGATCGGGCGCCCAGCAAATATTCCCAAGGAAACAGGATATCGCGTCCACAGTGTGTCCATTGGAGCGGTTCGGAAGATTTGTAGAAATCAATTGACAACTCCGCGGCTGTCCAACAAGATTGCACACATGAATTGCCGATCTGCTGTCCTTATTCTCTGTCTGTCGTTCTCTTTCACTTCCGTAGCGCTGGCCGGTGAGAAACCGTGGATCGAAGTGCGCAGCCCGCACTTCCGCGTGCTCACCAATGGATATCCAAAAGATGCCAAAAACATAGCGCATGAATTTGAGCAGATGCGCTATGTCTTCACCCGGCTAGCACCGGGTTTCCGTCTAGATTCCGGCGCGCCGATGGTGATCTTCGCCGCGCGCGACGAGAGCACCGCCAAATCCCTGGCCCCTGCGGTGTGGAAGATGAAGGGAACGAAACCGGCGGGACTGTTCAATCATGGCTGGGAAAAGCAGTATGTCATGGTGCGGCTTGATGCGACAGGCCTCAACGTGCATTCGATCGTGTATCACGAATACACCCACTCGATCTTGCACATGAACGCGCACTGGCTGCCGACATGGCTGGATGAGGGCATGGCCGAGTTTTATGGATATACGCGATTTCAGAGTGACAAGATGTACATCGGCGCACCCACTGATCGCCCCCTCCGGCTAAATCGCGCTCCCATTCCAGTGGAAACCTTGCTCGACGTGACGCGAGACTCTCCCTATTATCACGATCCGGAAAAGGTGGAGGAGTTCTATGTGGAGTCGTGGGCCCTGGTTCATTACCTGACCTTTGGGCCGGGCATGGGGAACGGCAAGGGACTGAACGAATTCTTCCGCCTCTTGCAACAAGGCGTGGAACAGAAAAAAGCCTTCCAACAGGTGTTCGGTAGCTTTGCAGACGTTAATAAAAATCTGGATCAATACATGATGAAATTCGCGTTCCAGGCCTCCGTCTTGCGCGACCCGCCGCAGATAGATGAAAAGGATTTTTCCACCCACCCGCTCACCCTGGCCGAGACGCACGCGGAACTTGCCGGATATCATCTGTGGAACCACGATCTGACCAACGCCAGGCAGCTGGTGCAGAAGGCGTTGGAGGAAGATCCAAAATTGGGCATGGCACATGAGGAGATGGGATTCCTGCTCTTTGATGACGGCAAAGACGCGGAGGCTGAGCAAGAGTTTTCGCAGGCCTGCGCGCTCGACAAGACCCTTTATCTATCCATCTTCGCCAAAACAATGCTGTCTCCAGCCGCGACTTCAGACACTACGGCTGATGAGGCGGCCTTCCACGCAGCGTTGTCGAACGTCCTTGAAGTCAACCCGCAATTCGCGCCGGCGTTTGTGCAGCTTGCGCGGCTTTCCGTGCGTCAGAATGACCTTAAAGCCGCATTCGCTTTTTCGCGTCGAGCGGAAGAACTGGAGCCCTGGCGCGCCGGATATCACCTGCTGACCGGTCAGATTCTGCTGCGCATGGGCAAGGGTGCTGCGGCCGCGACATACGCCAAGTATGTGGCGGACCATTGGTACGGGCCAGACCGTGATGAGGCTGTGGAGCTATGGAACGAAATTCCCGCTGCGCAGCGGCCTGCGGGCGAGTCCGTCTCGGAAGCGGCTCTCAAGAATGTCCAGACGGTAACAGGCACGGTGAAATCTATCACGTGCGGTGGACCTGGGCAGAGATGGACCCTCGTTCTCAACCAAAATGGACGGGAGCTGACGTTTCACACGAAGGGCTTTTTCGGCTTCGGTTTCTCCGACACGTTCTGGTGGGGAGAAGACCACTTCAGCAGTTGCCGTCATTATCTGGGGATGCGAGCCATTGTCCGATATCAGCCGTCTTCCGACGCGAGTTACGCAGGCGACGTGACCGAGATCTGGGTTCGCGATGACCTTCCTGCGCTGGCTGCAAATACCACTGGAGTAGCAGCGGTGACAAGCCGACAGTAGCGCCTGAACGTTCAGCCAGCTTGACATTCCATTTCTCCCCAGATACGCTCGGCAACAATCGCGCCAATTTTTCAGTGGAGACTGTTGACGGAGCGGAATCTCCGGCAATGTTGCACCATCCCCCAAAAGTGACAGATACAACGACACACGCTTCCAACGAATCCGCGCTGACCCAGCAGGTGTCGGCCAACGCAGCTACTGCGCTCGAAGGCGAGCGTCTGGCGTGGCTGGCGCTCACCATGACGATCGGCCTGGGGCCGACCCGCATCTGGCGCGCGGTGAATGCCAGCGGCAGCGCGGAAAGCGTGCTAGCCTTGCCGCTGACGCAACTTGAGGCGCTTCGCCTTCCGGCGGCTTCGGCGCAGGCCATTGTTTCCGGCACGTCGCATGCCGCAGCGGAAAAAGAGTGGAGACTGGTCGAAGAGGGCGGCGGCAATCTCATCGCGCCGGTGGACGAGGAATATCCGGAGCGGCTGCGCGAAATCTTCGATCCGCCCACGATGTTGTGGATTCGCGGTGATCGCACTTTATTGGCGCTGCCGGGAATTGCCGTGGTGGGTACGCGGCATCCTACTCCTTATGGGACCGGGATGGCGGAAATGCTGTCGCGCGATCTGGCGGCGCATGGACTTGTGATCTTAAGCGGGATGGCGCGCGGCGTTGACACGGCAGCGCATCGCGGCGCGCTGGACGCGCATGGAAAGACAGTTGCCGTCTGGGGAACGGGCATCGACGTGATTTATCCCAAGGAGAACAAGCGGCTGGCTGAGCGGATACTGGAAAGTGGCAGCGCGATTTTGAGCGAATATCCGATGGGGACGTTTCCCGCGCCGCAGAATTTTCCCATTCGCAATCGCATTTTGAGCGGAATGAGCGTGGGCGTCCTGGTGATCGAGGCGAGCGAAAACAGCGGCACGCGGATCACCGCCCGCTGTGCGCTGGAACAAAATCGCGAGGTGTTTGCTGTCCCTGGCAATGTGACGTCGAAAAGTTCTTGGGGCCCTAACACGTTGATTAAACAGGGTGCCAAGCTTGTCGCCACGTGGGAAGACGTTTGGGAAGAACTGCCTACGCAGGTCCGTCTGGAGGTCGAAGAGCGGCAGGGGGTTGCATCTTTAGGCGATTCTGCTGCATCGTTATTTAGCAAGACAGACCTGCCGGAAGATCAGGCGCATGTGTTCGACGCATTGCACACCGACCAGGCCACGCAGTTGGATGAACTGGTGGAACAGTTGGAAGGGAAACTAAGTTCGTCAGAGATTTTTACCGCGTTGTTTGAGTTGGAACTGGCAGGACGAGTGCGGGCCATGCCGGGAAAAAACTACGTGAGGACTTTTTAGAGAGCGCCAAGAACGGCGAGAATGCTGGGGATACCCATGGCATACAAGCATCATTTTGGCCACGCCCACGGATTGCCCAATGTTACTTCCAAAAGAAAAACTGATAGCTTTCAATCTGTAGGGTGAAGCGCCAGTCGAACCAGTGGTAGTTTCGCACATGTTACGTATTTGAGACGCGTGCGTCCTTTGCAACAGTTAGACAAGTTCAGTCACGAAAGAAGAAAGCGTTATATAGATGGCAAAATCTCTGGTCATCGTCGAATCTCCTGCGAAGGCGAAGACGATCAACAAATATCTCGGCAAAGATTTCATCGTAGAGGCCTCGCTGGGCCACATTATGGATTTGCCGAAGAGCAAGATTGGCGTGGAACTCGAAAACGGCACGTTTGAGCCGGAGTTGATTGTGATGCCCGGCAAAGAGAAGGTGGTTGACCGGCTGAAGAGGCTGGCCAGCTCGGCGGACGCAGTGTATCTGGCCCCCGATCCTGACCGCGAAGGCGAAGCGATTGCCTGGCACCTGGAGTTGCAACTAAAGCCGCAGTTGCGCAACAAGGCGACCATTCAGCGGGTGACGTTCAACGAGATCACGCAGAAAGCAGTGCGTGCCGCATTCCAACACGCTGGCAAGGTGGACGCGAATCTGGTGGATGCGCAGCAGACGCGGCGAGTGCTGGACCGCATTGTGGGCTATCAGATTTCTCCGCTGCTGTGGGACAAGGTGCGGCGTGGTCTCTCGGCAGGTCGCGTGCAGACCGTCGCGGTCCGGCTGATCGTGGAGCGCGAGCGCCTGATCAAAGCGTTTCAGCCTGTGGAGTATTGGACGCTGGATGCGCAGTTGATGCCTGCGCTTTCAAACGGAAGGACCGGACAGGAATTTACCGCGCGGTTTATCGGCATCGATGGCAGTCGGGCTACGGTGGAGACGGTGAATGCGCCGTCGCTGCCGAACCAGGCCGAAACCGACGCCATTGTAAGCGCATTGAAGAACGCGGACTGGAAGGTACGCCAGGTAGAAAAGAAGGAGCGGCGGCAGAACCCGGCAGCCCCATTTACCACTAGCAAGCTACAACAGGATGCATCGCGGAAGCTGGGCTTCAACGTGAAGCGCACCATGGGTGTGGCTCAGCGTTTGTATGAAGGCGTGGAAGTGGGCAGCCAGGGAACCATTGGATTGATCACCTACATGCGTACCGACTCGACGCGTGTGTCGCCCGATGCGATTCAGGAGGTCCGCGCGTACATCGGTAAGAGGCTGGGCGCGAAGTATCTGCCTGCCAGTCCGAATGCGTTTAAGGGAAAGAAAGACGCGCAGGACGCGCATGAAGCGATCCGTCCGACCAACGTGGAATTTGCTCCTGACGAAATCAGAAGGTATCTAAGCGAAGAGCAGTACAAGCTCTATAAGCTGATCTGGCAGAGGTTTGTGGCGTCGCAGATGGTGCAGGCCCTCTTTGACCAGACGACTGTTGACATTGTTGCCAAAGCAGACCGCAGTTACGACTATCGCGTAACCGGATCGGTGCTGAAGTTCGACGGCTTTCTGAAGGTGTATGAGGAAGCGAAGGACGCGAAGGATGCCGACGATGAAGCCCTGAGCAATCGGTTGCCAGAGCTGAATGATGGGCAGCCGTTGAAACTGAACGCATTGAAGCCGGAGCAGCACTTTACCGAGCCTGCGCCGCGTTTCAATGAGGCCTCGCTGGTGAAAGAACTGGAGGAGCGCGGAATTGGACGGCCTTCGACCTATTCCTCGATCATCAGTACCATTCAGGACCGCGAGTATGCGGTGAAGGTCCCGCCGAAAGGGTCGAGTAAGTTTTATCCGACCGAGCTTGGCATCGTGGTGAACGATTTGCTGGTGAAAAATTTCCCTTACATCTTCGATCCGGCGTATACGGCGAAACTGGAAGTAGAACTCGACGCGGTGGAAGATG
The DNA here is from genome assembly GCA_021790655.1 of Acidobacteriota bacterium. GTDB lineage: Bacteria > Acidobacteriota > Terriglobia > Terriglobales > Acidobacteriaceae > JAKAAZ01. The sequence goes on from JAJYGR010000019.1 coordinate 17,980, forward strand.
GCACCGAGAAGTGGACCGACCTGCTGCGCGGCTTCTATGGATATTTTCAGGAGGAATTGAAGGTAGCCGACAAGAACATGGAAGATATCAAGCGGATGGAGCAGCCGACCACAGAGAAGTGCCCGGAGTGCGGAGCGCCGCTGGTGTTGAAGTGGGGCAAGTTTGGCTCGTTCTATGCTTGCTCGGCCTATGACAAGAAGAAGCCGGTCACGATTGCCAGCGCCGCGTGGGAGAAAGACGCGAAGAAAGCAATCAAGAAGATCCAGGAGAAGCTGGACTACCCGATGACGGTGAAGACCACTGGCGGAACCGGGGCTGTACCCGCAGTCGTTACCGTAGCCAACGTGAAGGAGCTACAGGCAGCACTTGCGGCAGCGGCCGCGCCGGAGCGCAAGTTGATCGTGGAGCAGGTGAGCTGCAAGTTCACGCGAGAAAATTTTGAAGCGAAACCGAACCTGAACACACCAGAAGCGCAGGGAGCGGAGGCGGAAGAGGAGTTCTGCGAAAACTGCGGACGTGTGATGGTGCTGCGCAACGGCCCGTTTGGCCAGTTCATGGCCTGCCCGGGATACAACGAAGATCCACCCTGCAAGACCATCCGCAAGCTGACACACAAGCAGCAACAGAAGCCTGCGGTGCCGCTGGATGAGAATTGCCCCAAGTGCGGCATGCAGCTTGTCCTGCGTACCGGGCAGTATGGGGAGTTCATCAGTTGCAGCGGCTATCCGAACTGCAAGTACATCAAGCAGAACCTCACTGGCGTCACCTGTCCGACTTGCGGCAAGGGAGATATTGCCGAGCGGAAGGCGCGTCGGGGAAATCTGTTCTATGGATGCACGAATTATCCCAAATGCGATTTCACGTCGAACTACAAGCCGGTTCCACAGACCTGCCCGGAATGTGGCAGTGCGTACTTGCTGGAAAAGACGCTGAAATCCTGGGTGTATCTGGTTTGCCCAAATAACGAGAAGCAGAATGCGGCGGAAGAAAAGCCAGGCCGGGGCCGCAGGAAAAAGAAGGCCGAAGAAGCATCTGCAGCTACGGCGAACACGATAGTCTGCCATTATCAGGAGCGAATCGGGGATGCTCCGGCAACAGAAGTGAAAGCAGTTCGCGGAGAAGTTGCCGAAGCCGCTGTGGTTTAAAGGCTGATGTGGGTACAACATTTCTACATAGAATCTAGATCGAGACAGGATGGTTATCACAAATATGGAAAGCCAAATCGCAACGTATGAAGACGCCAAATTGATTTTGAAGTTGTACGAACTCCGCCGGGAAGCGGTCCTGCGTAAAGCACGCCACTGGCTGATTTTTCAATTTAATCCTAAGTCCACAGACGATCTTTTCGCAGTGGTCCATGGGTATGGTTCGGATGAGAATGCATATTTCCGCCAGGTGCTGAGTTACTGGGAGATGGCAGCCTCGCTGGTGCTACATGGCGCGGTCAAGGCCGACCTTTTCCTGGATTCCAACGGTGAGGGCCTTTACATCTATGCCAAATTTCACGCCTTAAGGGAGGGATACCAGGCGAAAACTGGCCGCCCCTTTATGCGTCAGACGGCACAGTTGATTGAGAAATATCCTACCGCCCGGGACATATATCAGACTATGCTGAAATCTGTGCAGGCGCAGACATCGTAGGTCAAAAGAGATGCATCCAAGCTAGTGTTCCGGTTGCCACGCATTTTTCTCTCTAAAAAACTGATCGAATACTCTTTTGGGCACTCAATTGAGATGCAAAAGACCGACCGGAAATGTTTACGAGTAGCTGGCTGATGGAATCGTTTTTTCAACAAGTTCCCCAAGGCCCGTTTTGATGCGGTCGTAAGGTATCTTGCCAAAAGCGATTGGAGTAGATACAACAGTTGGGTGTAAAAACTTCGTCTTAAGTTCGGGACGAAATCTTAAGGAGTTAATATCATGAAGCGTCTAGCATTTGTATTGGCCCTGGGCAGTATCACTGCCTTCGCGGGCGCGCAAACAGCCAAAACCCACCGTTTGACGGGTTATATCGGTGATTCCAAATGTGGTGCGTCCATGCATACTCCCGCATGCGTGACGAAGTGCGTCAAAGGTGGCGAGAAACCGGTTTTCGTCGATTCCAAGAAGAAGGTTTGGACGATCGATAACACGGACGCCGTGCAAAACTTCTACGGAGACCACGTTAAGGTAGTGGCCACTGTGGACTCAGCCAACAACTCCATTCATGTCGACAAGGTGATGAAAGCAAAAGATATGATGGATAAAATGTAAAGAAGTTCTCAGCCTTGCTAAAGCGCGAGCGTACATAGAGTAAAGAGGACGCATAGTAGGGTGCGTCCTCTTTTTCACGCATGGCAGCATATCTTTTCGGAACTTTGATTGATCGAATATCATCCAATGGAACGTATGCTCTCCCCCGTTGGAGCAGGACGAATTTGTCAGAAATCTGGTATGGTGAAAACATGAAGGAGCAAGGCGAAAATATGGCGAAAGCGGTTTGGAATGGCAAAGTGGTCGCGGAGAGCGATAAGACACAAGTAGTGGAAGGCAACATCTATTTCCCGCATGATTCCATTGATCGAGAATTCTTCCGGTCGAGTTCCACCATCTCTACCTGTCCCTGGAAAGGCCAAGCGCGGTATTACACCATTCTGGTGGACGGACAAGAGAACTCGGACGCTGCCTGGTATTATCCCGATCCGAAACCTGCTGCGCGGGCCATCAAGAATCATGTTGCGTTCTGGCGCGGCGTGGAAATCGAAAAGTAGTTTGTTGCGAATCGCGGGCCTTAGTAAGCTCCGGCCTCTGTAGGGGATTCTTATCTGAAAGCACGTTGCACCGGGCTTGGATTGCACCTCGATGAATCCTCAATGACGGCTTAGGATACGTTGAACTGCGTCCAGCCCAAGTCCTAATCCTCTCCCGGGGATTTTGTTGTAAAGAATGGTTCGAAAATCCTGTCACGCAAATCCGGCGGAATCCGCGCCTCCACGCGAACCATGTCGCCGGAATGTACCTTGTCCCGGTTTTCTGCGCCGCTGTCAGACAAAGTCGGCCTACATTCCAGCTTGCTTAAGCTCCGATGGTGGCTGGTGCAGGCTTCTCGGCAGCTTCGACGACCCCGTTTTTTACTATGACAGGGTCAAGGAATGGCATGGCTGCGCGCAGAGGTTCACCTGTGCTTTCAATGGAGTGCTTCGCTTCCTTGCGGCGCTGTTCTTCGAACCATTTGCGACCAGTGGCGTTCTCGTCCAGCCAGTTTTTTGCAAAGGTCCCGTCCTGAATTTCCGCCAGCAATTTTTTCATGGCGGCGCGCGTCTCATCTGTAACGATTCGCGGGCCGGCAACGTAGTCGCCGTACTCGGCGGTGTCGGAAATCGAATGGCGCATGTAGGCTAGGCCGCCACGATACATCAAATCGACGATCAGCTTTAGCTCATGCATGCACTCGAAGTAGGCGACTTCGGGCTGATAACCCGCTTCAGTCAGCGTTTCAAAGCCAGCCTTGACCAGCGCGCTGACGCCGCCGCAGAGAACAGCTTGTTCGCCGAAGAGGTCGGTTTCCGTTTCCTCTTTAAAGGTGGTTTCGAGCACTCCAGCACGGGTGCAGCCGATTCCTTTGGCGTAGGAGAGCGCCAAGGCAAGTGCATGACCGCTGGCGTCCTGATGAATGGCGACCAGGCCGGGAGTGCCGCCACCTTCTTCAAACACTTCGCGCACGCGATGACCCGGCGCTTTCGGCGCAACCATGCTGACGTCCACGTTGGCTGGAGGTTGGATTGTTCCATAGCGGATATTGAATCCGTGGGCGAACATCATGGTTTTGCCTGCGGACAAATGCGGGGCGATGGAGTCGGCATAGATTTTTCCCTGCGTCTGGTCAGGCGCGAGCAGCATGATCACATCGGCCCACTGCGCGGCCTCGGCGGTGGTCATCACCTGCAGGCCGACTTTCTCCGCGCGCGTCTTGGATTTGCTGCCAGCAGGCAGGCCGATGCGCACCTCGACGCCGGAATCTTTCAGATTGAGCGCATGGGCATGGCCCTGCGAACCGTAGCCAAGGATGGCCACTTTCTTTTTGCGGATCAGTGCAAGGTCAGCGTCTTCGTCGTGATAAGTCTTTGCCATTTTCGTGTTCTCCGTTTTAGATCGAGTTATGCTGGTCTTCTTCCGCAATCAGGTCAAGCGCCACGTGTTTCGGTTTGCCCGCCAGCGCGGATTCAGTGTGCGGGGTGGCATCGCCGAGTGCCTCCACCACGCGGCTGGTGTGGTGGCCGCGGCGCATTGCCATGCGTCCGGTGCGGGCCATTTCTAGAATTTTGTGGTTGCTTTGTACAAGTATCTGGACGAGTCCTTCAATCTTGCTGGCGCTGCCGGTGATTTCTAGCATCAGGGACTCAGGCGCCAGATCGACGATGCGCGCATGAAAGACTTCGGCGAGTTGAAACAGGTCCGCGCGCGTCTCCGGGCCAGAGGCAACTTTTAACAGGGCCAGTTCGCGGACCACCGCAGAGTGACGTCCGACGTCATCGACCTCAAGCACATTCTCCAGCTTGTACAGAGACGCCATGATGCGATGCGCGCGATCTTCCGCAGCCTCAGCCACGATGGTCATGCGCGAGATCTCTTCCCGTTCGGTATTGCCGACAGTCAAAGACGTGATGTTGATGTTGAGCCGCCGAAACAGCGAGGCAACGCGCGTCAGCACTCCGGGTTTGTCTTCGACCAGCGCAACAAATGTGTGCAGCATGTTGGTTTCCTATTCCTACGCTTTCGACGCTGTTTCTACCAACGGATTTCCCGCAGGACGCCGGATCATTTCATGCAGCGCCGCGCCGGCGGGAATCATCGGATAGACAGAGTCTTCCTGCTCAACGTGGAAATCGATGAGAAACGCGCCATCATGTTTGCGCGCTGCCTGGACAGTCGAGACGACCTCGCCACGCTTTCTGACATGCGCGCCGTGGATGCCATGCGCGTCAGCCAGCTTGACGAAATCGGGGCTGAGCAGCGGCGTAGACTCATAATTTTTGTCGTAGAAAAATTCCTGCCACTGTCGCACCATGCCCAGATAACCGTTGTTCACGATGGCGATATTGATGTTGAGCTTTTCCTGTGCAATGGTAGACAGCTCAGCGCTGGTCATCTGAAAGCCGCCATCGCCGGCGACCACCCAGACCTCGCGGTCAGGACACGCGACTTTTGCGCCAATGGCGGCCGGCAGCGCAAAGCCCATGGTGCCCAGTCCGCCTGACGTAATCAGCGAGCGCGGTCGGTCATGCTTGTAATACTGCGCCTCCCACATCTGGTGCTGGCCGACGTCGGTGACGACGATGGCGTCGCCATTGGTTTCGCGCCACAGATCGTGCATGACATGCGCGGCGTAGAGATGGCCGTTGTCGGGAAGCTGTTGAATGTCGCGGACGGCAGCATCCCCCTTCATGGCGGAAATGGCGTCCAGCCACGGCGCGCCGTCGCGCTTCGGCAGCAGCGGCAGCAGAGTTTCAAGCACTTCTTTCAGGTCGCCAATCAGCGCCACATCGACGCGAACATTTTTGTTGATCTCCGCGGGATCGATCTCGATGTGGATCTTCTTCGCGTTCGGCGCGTAAGTTGCGAGCGAGCCAGTCACGCGGTCGTCGAAGCGCATGCCACAGGCGATCAACACGTCCGCCTGCTGGATCGCCTGGTTGACCCAGCTTTCGCCGTGCATGCCCATCATGCCCAGGTTCAGCGGATGCGAGGCAGGGAAGGCCGTCAGACCAAGCAGTGTGCAGGCAACAGGAATCTGGCCGCGTTCGGCCAGCGTGCGCACCTGTTCGAGCGCGCGCGAATGCAGAATGCCGTGTCCTGCGAGGATCACTGGGCGTTTCGCAGTGCGCAGCAGGTCGAGCGCTTCGCGGATGGAAGTAGAGTCAGCGCGCAACATAGGGTGCGGACGATAGGGGGCGGGCGCGGCTGCTTCAAAGTCGAAGATGGCCGAGTTCTGTTGTGCATCTTTGGCGATGTCCACCAGCACCGGGCCGGGACGTCCGGACTGCGCCACGCGAAAGGCCTCGCGCAGCGCAGGCGCAATGTCTTCCGTACGGCTGACCAGGTAATTGTGCTTTGTTACGGGCAGCGTGATGCCAGTGATATCGACTTCCTGAAACGCGTCCGTGCCAAGCACTTTGCTGGGGACCTGGCCGGTGACGCAGACGATTGGAATGGAATCGAGCATGGCGTTGGCAATGCCAGTGACGAGGTTGGTTGCGCCCGGCCCGGAGGTGGCGACGGCTACGCCCACGCGGCCCGAGGCGCGAGCATAGCCGTCGGCCATGTGCGCTGCGCCCTGTTCGTGGCGCACCAGGATGTGGCGGATGGGGAATTTTCGCAGCGCGTCATACGCCGGAAGAATGGCGCCTCCGGGATAGCCGAAGACATCGCGGACGCCTTCGCCGACCAAGGTCGCCCACAGTGTTTCCGCGCCAGTCAGCAGCGTGGGCTGGCTGGTAATTGCAGGGTCCGAAGAATTGGGATTGCCGGAGTTACTCATAAATAGTCTTCTCCATCAATGGTTTGTGACTGCTCCATGCGAAGCGGAAGAAACGCTGTCCGCATATTTGCGAAAAACCCCGCCGGGAAAATGCGGTGCGGGGGCCTGCCAGTTTTTCATACGCGCTGCAATTTCTTCATCGCTCAACTCGACACGCAGTTCGCGCTTCGGAATATCGAAGACGATCATGTCGCCATCGCGGACGGCTGCAATCGCTCCGCCCAGTGCGGCCTCGGGAGCAATGTGGCCAGCCATCAGTCCGCGGGTCGCGCCGGAGAAACGCCCGTCCGTGAGCAGCGCGACCGTTTCGCTCAGCTCGGGAATGCCAGCGATGGCGGCGGTGACTTGCAGCATTTCGCGCATGCCCGGTCCGCCTCTTGGGCCTTCATAGCGAATGACGACAACGTCGTTCGGCTTCAGCTTGCCTGCCTGTAGCGCGGCGAAGCATGCCTCTTCGGTATCGAAAACACGCGCCGGGCCGCGATGCGTCAGGCGCTCATGCCCGGCGACTTTGATGACGCAACCCTCCGGCGCAAGATTGCCTTTCAGAATCACGAGGCCGCCGGTCGCTTTGAGCGGCTTGTCCAGTGAGTGAATGACCTGCTGGCCAGGTTTTTCCTGCGCCAGCGCCGCTTCTTCAGCGAGCGTGCGTCCGGAAACATTCCATGTGCTGCCGTCGATGAGTTTTGCTGCCAGCAGACGCTGCGCCAGCAGACGGCTGCCGCCCGCCTCCTGATAATCTGTGGCGACATAGCGGCCGCCGGGCTTCAGGTCGCACAGCAGCGGCGTCTTCGCGCTGATGCGGTCGAAGTCGTCAACGGACAGTTCGATGCCCGCTTCATGTGCGATGGCGATGAAATGGAGCACCGCATTGGTCGATCCGCCGGAGGCGGCAACGCTGGCGATGGCATTTTCAAGCGCCACGCGAGTAATGATCTTTGAGGGGCGCAGGTCCCGTTTGGCAAGTTCGAGAACAAGCGCTCCGGCAGTGCGGCACGCTTTGGTTTTTTCCGGAGAAAGCGCCGGGATACCCGAAAGATTCATCGGCGAGATGCCAAGAAATTCGCACGCCATGGCCATGGTGTTGGCGGTGAACTGCCCGCCGCATGCCCCGGCGCCGGGACACGCGCTGACCTCGACCGCTTCGAGCGCAGCCGCATCGATCTTGCCTGCGGCAAACGATCCCTGCGCCTCATATACGTCCTGGATGGTGAGGTCTTTTCCGTTGAGATGGCCGGGCGCGATGGAGCCGCCGTAAATCATCATCGAAGGAATGTCGAGACGGGCGAGGGCCATCACCATGCCGGGCATGTTCTTGTCGCAGCCCGCGATTGCCACCAGACCATCGAAAAGATTGCCACGCGCCACCAGTTCGACGGAATCGGCAATGACTTCGCGGCTGATGAGCGACGCCTTCATGCCCTGAGTTCCCATGGTGATGCCGTCCGAGATGGTGACGGTGTTGAACTCCATCGGCGTGCCACCGGCGTCGCGAATGCCCTGCTTGACCGCCTCAGCAAGTGTGCGCAGATGAAAATTACAGGGGCCGATCTCGGTCCAGGTATTTGCAATGCCGATGATGGGCTTGGCGAGATCTACGCGGGAAAATCCGACGGCGTGGAACATTGCGCGCGCGCCTGCGCGGCTGGGACCTTCCGTCAGTGGAATGCTGTTGTGTTTTGGGTTGAGATTTTTTTCGTTGTTGCTCATGCGTGAGTCTCCTGCTGTTCGGATTTCATTCTAGGAGAGGACCAGAATGCTGCATCATGTTGCTTTTCAAAAGAGTCCAGCGCTGCGGCGTGGCGCAGCGTCAGCCCAATGTCGTCGAGTCCTTCAAGCAGACAGGAGCGGCGGAAGGGATCGATGGTGAAGGTTTCGTGGAAGCCTTGTTCATCCTGCACGGTCCGCGTCTCCAGCGAGACGCTCAGCTTATAGCCGGGCCGCTGCGCGCGTCCCATAAGTTGCGCGACTTTTTCGTCGGGCAGCGCGACAAGCAGAATGCCATTTTTGCCAGCGTTCGAGAAAAATATATCGGCGAAGCTGGGCGCAATCACGCAGCGAAAGCCGTAGTCGGTCAACGCCCAGGCCGCG
>JAJYGR010000351.1 GCA_021790655.1 Acidobacteriota bacterium
CGTTTTCGCCGCGATAGGCGCAGCCGCGCTCGACCAGCTTCTCAATCAGGCTGACCATCTGCGGAATGTGTTCCGTCGCGCGCGCCAGATACTCCGGCTGTTCGATACCCAGCGCCTCCAGGTCCTCAAGAAAAGCCTGCTCGTATTTGGCCGTGTAATCGCCGATGGGCTTTCCGGCGGCAACGGCATTGCGCATGATCTTGTCATCCACGTCGGTAATGTTCATGACGTGGCGCAGCGGCATCTCCTGCTGCTTCAAAAAGCGCCGCAGAATGTCCACATGGACGAAAGTGCGAAAGTTGCCAATGTGGCCGTAGTCGTACACGGTGGGACCGCAGGCGTAAATGCCAAGCGGCCTGCCTGGTTGCGGCGCAACCTCTTCCACCTGCCCGCTGAGTGTGTTGTAGAGACGAAGAGCCATGCAATTTTTGATTGTACGGTGTCGCAGCCAGATCAGCCCGGATTAGCCCAGCGCGAGCGATGGCACTGCGCTCAGCAGTTCATTGGCAAACTCACCGGCCACCAGTTTCGGCCACGCTGCCGCTGCAATCATGGCGGCATTGTCAGTTGAAAGGGCCAGCGATGGAAAGGCCACGGTCAGCCCGAGTTTATTGCTCTCGGAGAAGAAGCGCTCGCGCAATTCGCGATTTGCCGCGACGCCGCCCGAAACCACAATGCTCGCAATGTGATAGCTTTCCGCTGCCGCAAATGTCTTGCGCGCCAGGTCTTCCACCACCGCCCGTTGGAACGATGCAATCAGGCCCAGTGTTTCCGCATCGCAGAGATCCAGCGCATCCTGCGGCTTCGCGTTCGGCAATCCCGCCAGCGCGCGGCGACGCGCCTCGGTCCGCTCCGTCATGGAGTGGCTTTGCACGTAACGGAGCACGGCGGTCTTCAGTCCGCTGAAAGAGAATAATAGGCGCGGACTTTGCTCCTGCGCCGCGCGATACACCTTCTGCTTGACGTTGATGGGGCCGAATGCCACTGCGCGCGGGTCGCCATGCTGTGCCAGCCAGTCGATCCAGGGGCCGCCGGGATAGCCCAGCCCTAGCAGCTTCGCTACTTTGTCGAATGCCTCGCCAGCCGCGTCGTCTACTGTCCTGCCGATATTTTTATATTGCCATGTTCCTTCGATTTCCTGGGTGAGATACAAATGCGTATGTCCTCCGGAAACAACCAGCGCGAGGGTTGGTTGCGGCAACGCCTGCTCCCGCTTGCACGCCTCCAGCAGTACCGCGTGGATGTGACCCTCCAGATGATTGACCGCGATCAACGGCTTGCCAAGAGCAAAGGCCAGCGCCTTGGCATACATCACGCCGACCAGCAAAGCGCCGGCAAGTCCCGGGCCTTCGGTCACCGCAATGGCGTCGAGATCGCGCAAAGCGCAGCCTGCCTGCTCCAGCGCAGCGCGTACCACTGGAACAATATTCTGTAGATGCTCGCGGGAGGCCAGCTCCGGTACCACGCCGCCGTACCGCGCATGGGTGCGTACCTGCGAGGCGATCATGTTCGACAGCACTTCTGTGCCACCGCGAACCACGGCGGCAGCCGTCTCATCGCAGGAGCTTTCAATCCCGAGAATCCGTGCGCGAGTGGAGGAAACGGCAGGCTGCATGTCACCATGGTAATTGCAGCAGGGATTTCGCTTCTTCCAGTAAGACCACGAGCATGACCGCTACCGATCCTTCCATTCCGTTTTCCGCGCGCCAGCAGGCGGCCGCGCAAATTGCCCAGCGCCTTCATGCAGCCGGTTATGCCGCGTATTTCGCAGGCGGCTGTGTGCGCGATCTGTTGCTGGGCCGCGCGCCTTCGGACTTCGACGTGGCCACCAGCGCTACGCCCAATATCGTGCTGGAAATGTTTCCGCGCACTTTCGCCGTCGGCGCGCATTTTGGCGTAGTGCTGGTGAGCACTCCCTATGGGTCGGCAGAAATTCTCACTGAGGTTGCCACATTCCGCAGCGACGGCGCTTACAGCGATGGTCGGCGACCCGATGCCGTGCGCTATACGATATCCGCGGAAGAAGACGTTCGCCGCCGCGACTTCACCATCAACGGCATGTTGCTCGATCTGGACAAGCTGGCAAAATCTCCAAGTTTGCCCGATGCCGTGCTCGACTATGTCGGCGGCATGCGTGACCTACAGGCTGGCATCATCCGCGCCATCGGCGACCCTGTGCAGCGCTTCGCGGAAGACAAGCTTCGCATGTTGCGTGCTGTCCGCTTCGCAGCGCGTTTCGGCTTCGTCCTCGAAGAAAAGACTCTGCTCGCGATCCGCGACGCCGCGCCGGAGCTACATCAGGTCAGCCAGGAACGCGTCCGCGACGAGCTGGCTCACATGTTGACGGAAGGCAGAGCGCGTCGCGCCATGGAGTTGCTTGAAAACACCGGGCTGCTAAAGGAAGTGTTGCCGGAAATCGCCCAGATGCGCGGCGTGGAGCAGCCTCCGCAATTCCATCCGGAAGGCGATGTCTGGACGCATACCATGATGTTGTTGGAGCAGTTGCCCCCCGGTTGCTCCGCAACATTGGCCTGGAGTGCGCTGCTACATGACGTTGGCAAGCCTGCAACTTTTCGTCGCGCGCCGGATCGCATCCGTTTCGATGGCCACGTCGAGGTTGGTGTGCGGATGGCGGAAGAAATCTGCCGTCGCCTGCGCATGTCGAACAGTGACACAGGACAGATCCTCGCGCTGGTGGCCAACCACATGCGTTTTGGCAATGTCGAGAACATGCGCGCCTCCACGCTGAAGCGCTTTTTTCGACTACAGCAATTCGAAGAACATTTGGCGTTGCACAAGATGGATTGCATCGCCAGCCACGGCGACCTGTCGCTTTACAATTTCGCGCGCCAGCATTATGAAAGCGCGGAGCCGGAACACATTCGTCCCAGACCGCTGATTACAGGAGACGATTTGCTCGCGCTCGGCTATCGTCCCGGCCCGAACTTTCGAGTGATGTTGACGATCGTCGAAGACGCCCAGCTTGAAGGGAGTGTCGAAACGAGGGAGCAGGCAATCGCGCTGATCCATGGCGCATTTCCGCTACCCTCGTAGCATGATGTTGAAATTCAATGTTTGTCGTTCTGGCCCTTCGGCCTCGCTCAGGGTAAACTCCGCGAAGAATCCAGAAGGTGATCGCGGTGATTAGCCTGCGAATATATTCTGGATCCTTCATTTCGGTCGCCGTGGCGACCTTCGACAGACGACAAGCTTCTTCCATCAACACTTTTGGGTATTCATGGAAGAAATGATCCGCGGGCTATCTAGACGCCAGCTCGAAGCGCTTGTTCACTTCTTCCCAATTTACGGTATTCCACCAGGCGGCCAGATAATCCGGACGCTTGTTCTGGTACTTCAGATAGTAGGCATGTTCCCAGACATCATTGCCCAGGATCGGGAAATGGCCCTGCATCAGTGGGCTGTCCTGATTGGCAGTCGTCATAATCTTCAGCTTGCCGCCTTCACTGACCAGCCAGCCCCAGCCCGAGCCGAACTGCTTGGCTGTCGTTTCGTTGAACTGCTTTTTAAAGTCTTCAAAGCTGCCAAAGTCCTTCTTGATCTGCTCTGCGATCTTGCCCGTCGGCTCACCGCCACCCTTGGGCTTCATGATCTGCCAAAACATGGTGTGGTTCACGTGGCCACCGCCGTTGTTCCGCACGGCGGTTCGAACATCTTCCGGCACAGTGTCCAGCTTGCGCAGCAAATCTTCGGCAGAATGCTTGGCAAGCTCTGGGTGTTTCTCGATGGCTGCATTCAGATTGTTCACATATGCCTGGTGGTGTTTATCGTGATGCAGATGCATGGTGGTTTCGTCGATGTGGGGTTCAAGAGATGCGTAATCGTATGGAAGTGGTGGAACTTCGTGTGCCAAGGGACTCCTCCTGTTTGTGGTTAAGGTTGCTGCTCTTTTGCCGTTGGTTGCTTTCGGTGCGACGGTAACGGCAAGCAATCCGTATCTCCCGCCGCTAAAAATTGCGGCGCGTTGGATTATGGTACGCGGCGGGTAACATCCTGCAATGATGTGCGTCTGAAACAAGTAGAGTCGGACGCACGCTTGATCCTACTCTAGTGTAGATGCAGCAATTCCCGGCTCGGGCTACGATTCAAAAAAATTCACGGCAAAGGACATGAATGTATATAATCCCGACCACGGAGGCGCGTCTAGCTTATGTAATGTCAAATGGATATCCCCAAAATGCTTGCGAAATATGCTTCAGCCTGACCTGTAAAAATCCAAATTGAATTGAAATTATTATCGCGGAGTAACGATGGTTTCCAGTGCACTGGAATATCAATGGATCACTCAAGACGGGCCTGCCTTTGGCGCGCCCGGCATGCCGCCGCGCTGGACTTCCAGCGAAAAAGATAGCGTCGGCACTGCCTATTCAGCCTCCAGCCGTGTCTGGTTCACCATTTCGCACGGCATTCTCAATGAGATTTACTATCCCACCATCGATCGGCCGCAGGTGCGCGACCTGGGATTTCTGATCTCCGACGGTGAAACATTTTTCCAGGAAGAAAAGCGCGATCTTGAGCAGACCTTCGAGTATATTGACCCTGAAGCGCTCGGCGTCAGGATCACCGGGCGCGATCCTGAGGGCCGCTACCAGCTCATCAAAGAAATCATTTCCGACCCTCACCAGTCCACGCTGCTGGTCCATGTGCGGATCGAGGGCGACGAGGAGCTTCTAAGCCGCCTCAAGGCCTACGCGTTACTTTCGCCACATTTGGAAGTGGGCGGTGCTGGAAACTCTGCTCGTGTGGTCGACGTCGGCGGCAAGCGCATTCTGCTGGCGTGGAAGGACATTACATCACTTGCCATGGCTGCGGATTGCGGTTTCACCAAGGCCTCCTGCGGCTACGTGGGCACCAGCGACGGCTGGCAGGATCTGAACCAGGACTTCAAAATGAACTGGGAGTTCGATCGAGCACTGGATGGCAATATTGCCGTCATGGGTGAGATTGACATTGCCCAGCATCGCGAGTTTACCGTGGCCGTAGGGTTTGGGCGCGGCAACCATGCCGCGCTGGCGGCTACGATGCAGTCGTTGGCGACAAATTTCCAGTCGCATCTGGAGCGTTTTACAACACAGTGGCATCGCGCCAAATGCCCACTACAGCTGGTTTCCGCGTCAGACGATAAAGGGCGTCTGTTGCGTATTAGCCACAGTGTTCTGCTGGCGCATGAGGATAAAACATTTCAAGGCGCGTTCATTGCTTCCGCCTCCATTCCCTGGGGCCAGTCCAAAGGCGATGATGACCTCGGCGGCTATCACCTTGTCTGGACCCGCGACATGGTGCAGACGGCGACCGCTCTCATGGCCGTTGACCGCGTCGAGACGGCCCTGCGTGCGTTGGTTTACCTGGCCTGCGCCCAGCGCGCGGATGGAGGATTTTCTCAGAATTTCTGGATCAATGGAACGCCCTACTGGTCCGGCATGCAGTTGGACGAGGTGGCATTCCCTATCATCCTGGCATGGCGGCTGTGGAAACAGAATGCGTTGGGCAATTTCGACGTCTTCCCCTTCGTCGAACGCGCCGCCGGGTTTCTCATGAAGTTCGCCCCCATCACACAACAGGAACGATGGGAGGAAAATGCGGGGTATTCGCCATCTACCCTTGCTGCCGTCATTACAGGACTCATTTGTGCCAGCGAACTGGTCCGGGCGCACGACGCCGCTGATTTGGCCGACTTTTATGCAGTATTTGCCGACTGGATTGAGTCCAATCTGGAAGCCTGGACTGTCACCGATGACGGCATCTTACTGCCGGATGTGCGTCGCCACTACATGCGAATTCGTCCACCATCTCCCGGCGACCCATACTTCAATTCAGCCATCGGCGCAGGCCGCATACAACTGGCCAATCGCGGTCCAGGCGAGCAATGCGACTTTGATGCGCGGGAGATCATCGATCAGGGATTTCTGGAATT
>JAJYGR010000128.1 GCA_021790655.1 Acidobacteriota bacterium
TTTTGCGTTCCCAACGTAACCGGATTGGCCCCCTCATCGAGCGCTTTCCGGTTCTGATGCACAATCAACTTTGCCCCAATGTCGCGCGTGAAGGTGTCGCGAAATGCAATCATCTCGGGAAATTTATAACTGGTATCGACATGCAGCAGCGGAAAAGGAATCTTGCCTGGAAAGAATGCTTTTTGTGCAAGACGCACCAGCACGGAGGAGTCCTTGCCGATGGAATACAGCATGACGGGATTGGAAAATTCCGCCATTGCTTCTCGAAAAATAAAAATGCTCTCCGCCTCCAGCGCCTGGAGATGCTTCAACACGCGCTGCGAAATGGCAGGAGTCTGACTGGTTGCGTCGAGAGAGATTGCAGTGTTCATCGGAAGAATTTTCCCCGGGAAAATAAAAAACCCACGTACTGGATTTCCAGTGCGTGGGTTGATGTGAATGTCTGACCTTTAGGTCATTGAACGGTCAATCAGGCTTCCCACGCTGGCGGCGGATACACATGTCGAGAGACATGCAACACATGCAACGCATTTGTCCGCGCAGGGTCATAGGAATCCCTTGACTATACGGATAACTTTTCAGGAATGCAAATTTTTCATCAGCGATTTACGAACCGATGCATGGCCTATATAACTTTGCGCGTATGGTAAATGCGAAAAATCATGATCGAAGGCCCCGGATCATTCTGCGTTCCATTTTTTATGCCAGTGGCGGCCAAGCTCCAGCAGCAGGGGATTCGCTAGTAAAAAATACCTGCGAAAAGGAAAAGGCCCGCGCATAACCGTCCATCCGGTCTTTTGAAACGCCGTTGGACAGGAGCACGAATGCAGTGCCGCCCTTACGGGCACGCTCTAACACTGGCAAAGACAAGATAGTTTCCTCAGTTCAGACCGACTGCCGTGTTCCGTGCAAAATTCTCCACGGAGAATGGCTCATGCTTCAAGCTGTAGCGAGACATACCTGGAAAACAAAAGTGGAAACGGTAAGGTTTCCTTGGGGCGTTGTATGGATTGAGATGGCACAGACTTGGTGCCGGAAGAAGCGCGCATGACGACTATCCATACCGAGCGTAGCATAGAGTGGTCTGAAGCTGGAGAATTTTCCACAACGCCAAGCAGGAAGTCTCTTATGAGCTTTCGTCACGCCGATCCAGCGCCGCGGCGCGAACGAGCTGTCGCGAGGGGCAATCCGGAAGCTCGCACAGCGACCTGCTGGCGAGCTCGTGAAGCAGCATCTTGCGCGAGTCGCCTGGAACGTATCTCTGCAAAATATCGCGGCGAAGTTCCCCTAGCTGGCCGAGCCATGCGTCGAGGTCGGGTGCGAGCAGCGCATCGATCTCCCTACGCAGACGCTGCGCGAGCGCCGGGCTTTCCCCGGCGGTAGAGATTGCAATCTGCAAGTCTCCACGTTCCACCAGCGAAGGAAAATAAAAATCGCAGTTCGGCGGGTCGTCCACAGAGTTGCAAAGTATTTTGCGCTCGGCTGCCAGCAAATACACCTGCCGATTGACTTCTGGCGAGGACGTTGCCGTGATGACAAGGAACATGCCATTCAAATCTTCCGGCGCAAAAACGCGCTGCTCCCAGCGCAACCGGCCTGCCTGCGCATGGCCTCGAATCTCCTGCAATGCTTCCGGCGAGACCACTGTGAGATCGGCCTCGGCCTGCAACAGGCTGAGGATTTTTTCTTGCGCGACGTTTCCAGCGCCCACGACGAGGCACCGTCGTCCGGCAAGTTTCAGAAAGATTGGAAGGAGAGGCATGGGTATTTCTCCATGTTGCAATAGTAATGTTTCGGTCCACAGGAAAAATTATATGTAGGTAGAAAGACTACTGTGATATTCCTAAGGATGCGCCGGATTTGAGTAACATGCTCAGTCAGCCGTCTTTCTGACAAAGACTGTACTTCGACTGTACTTTCCGGTCTCGCATCCACGTACAAATCTAATATTCAAATTCGGTGTCTTTGTAATGCCCTCTGAATGAATTTAGCGAAGCAAAAGAAGCCCGTTGTGAAGAGGGTGAAGTGAGGGAGCATCGGTTGCGCGGGAGCCACTCCCATCTGCAATCTAGCTAGCGCTTTCTTGAATTTCCTTGATTGTGTCCTCCAGGATCGGATACCTTTCAGATTGCAGCAGACACCCTATTTGCGCCCATGTTGTCGGAATGTTAGCCGGGGTTGCATGCGCCATGGAGTACGGAATGACGTCTGGCCCCAAGTCATCGCCGAAGCAGAGAAAAATATCGGCCAATAGGGCAACTTTCGCGTGGCTACAATTGCTGGAACGCGGGAGGCAATCTATGCGGTCTAAATTCATCGGCCTGCTCTGGCTGTTTTTGGGAATTATGCTCAGTCTGCCCGGTCTGCCTGCCAGCGCACATGCCCAGACACAGGTGGTGTTGGGTAACTCAGCGGTGGAGTTGACCGGGCCGTGGAAGTTCCACACTGGGGATGACATGCGCTGGGCCGATCCCAATTTCGACGACTCCGACTGGGGCACGATGGATCTGACGCCGCCTGCGGGATCGACAAGCCTGATGTACGGTACAGGCGGATTTGTTCCGGGCTGGATCAAGCGCGGCTACCCCGGCTATTCCGGCTTCGCCTGGTACCGGCTGCGCGTAAATATTCAGAATGCGCAGGACGCAAAAGCCGCACTCGCGCTCAAAATGCCCGCCCATTTTGACGATGCCTATCAGGTGTACGTCAATGGCCAGCGTATCGGACAGTTTGGCCGGTTTACAAACCGCGGCGTCACTTTCTACTTGTCGCAGCCGCGCACCTATCCACTACCCGCCAACCTCCACAATCGGCCAACAACGATTGCCGTCCGCATGTGGATGGATGCCGCAACGCCGTTTATAGCTCCAGATGTCGGCGGCCTGCATGGACCTCCGGTACTTGGGCAGCCTTCCTATATTCAGGCCTTGCTGCGTCTGGACTGGGAGGACCTTGACCGCGCGCTGAATGAAGAATTCGTCCTGTCGGCCATCCTTCTACAGGTCCTGCTGGTCGCGTTCGGCCTTTACTGGCTGGATCGCAGTGAGCAAGTGTATCTCTGGCTGGGCCTCGTCTGCATGACCAGCCTAATCTACAGCGCCGTTGTTCTGCTGGGGTATTACACCACCTGGATAGGTCAAACTCCCGTAGAGTTTCTTGAGGATGTAGTTCTGATTCCGGCATACATCGGACTGTGGGTGCTCTTCTGGGGATACTGGTTCCGGCTGGAACGTATGGCTCGACTGCACCGCGCGGTCTGGGGAATGGTGCTGCTGCTGGCCGTGGGGATGGCTATGGTTCGCCCACCCCTCTATGGGCGCGCGGTTCCTGTTCAAGCCATGGTCTGGCTCTTGCCTCTTACCGAGGTCTTCAAGCTACTGCTGGGCGCAATGCTGGTCTGGGTGACATACCGGGGCATTCGAAGGGACAGGACGGAAGGACTACTTGCCTTGCCCGCTGTTGTGCTGGTGATCCTCTCGCTCTACCAGGAGGACTTGATTGTACTGCATATACCGGTGTCCTTCTTTCCCTTCGGATTCGGTATCAATCTCAGTGACCTCGCTACCATGCTGTCGTTTGGTATCATCACCGTGCTGCTGTTGCGGCGGTTTCTGCAAGGCCAGCGAGAGCGGGAACAATGGAAGCAGGAGATGGAGCAGGCGCGGCAGGTGCAGTCATTGTTGGTTCCAACGACCGCGCCCAGCACTCCCGGCTTTGCTGTTGAAAGCGTCTATCTTCCGGCCAGTAGCGTCGGCGGAGACTTCTTCCAGATTCTTCCCATCGACGATGGTTCGCTGCTGGTTGTCGTCGGCGATGTAAGCGGCAAAGGTTTGAAAGCCGCCATGGCTGTGAGTACCATTGTGGGCGCGCTGCGAGATCAGAAGGAGCGCCAGCCATCCGACGTGCTGGCCCACCTGAATCGTGTGCTGCATGGCCAGATCAAGGGTTTTGTCACCTGCTCGGCTGCATTGATTACAGCGGACGGCGCGATGACCCTCGCCAATGCTGGCCATTTGGCCCCGTATTGCAACGGAGAAGAAGTGTCTGTCAATTCCGGCCTGCCGCTGGGGATCGTTGCCGAGGGCGACTACTCGGAAACAAGCTATCAGCTTGCTCCGGGCGACCGGCTGACGTTCGTCTCTGATGGGGTCGTCGAAGCTACCAACGACAAGCGGGAACTCTTCGGCTTTGAGCGAACGCAGCAGATCAGCAGCCAGCCCGCACAAACAATTGCCGCAGCCGCCAAACAGTTCGGCCAGGAAGACGACATCAGCGTACTGTCGGTAATACGGACGGCAGCCATGAAAGCGGTCATCGCATAAAAAATCGACGCTTGCGCAGTGGCAAAATTAGTTTTACATTCGCACTATTCGTAACAAGTGTTACAAGATAGCCAAGGGTTTTTTCCAATAACAGGAGTGAGAGATAGATATATGGGCACGCAACCACCACTGATGACTCGCGTAAAGGTAGACCATGCCAAACACAGCAAAGACTCGGATGTTGCCGTGCTGCGTTTTTCCGGCGATATTACCGGCACCTCCGACAATGCCGTTTTCGGCGCATATCGCAAGTTACCCGCGGGAGCCAGCAAGCTGATCTTCGATTTCTCGAAGGTCGAATACATCAATTCCAGCGGTATCGCCCTGGTGATTGAGCTGCTGATGGCGGCCAAGAAGGACAACCGCACCATTCAGAGCTTTGGCCTATCGCCCCACTTTCAAAAGGTTTTCGTCATGGTAGGACTGAACCAATACACGCACCAGCATCCGGATGAGGCCTCGGCCTGCGCCGCGTTCGCCATTCGTAAAAATTAGCGCTGCTCGGCAAAGACCAGCCCGCCACGCAGCGGCAGAAGTGCGCTACACAGAAATGTATTCACCTATGCGCCGCTTTCGATTGACTCTATTGCCGCCACTGCTTCTCGCTCTTACAGTTGTGGCGCAGAGCCAGCCAGACACGACGGCGCAACAGCGGGAAGCACTCAACCATTCGCATGAAAACCAGAAACTTCCATTAGGACGTTTGTAAAAAATATTTGAAACTACCGCGAAATCGGTCGCGCGAAATCACCGGCTGAGAATTCGAGAGAAGTGGGTAATGGCCGTTTTTCACGAAGGAGAAATAAATAGAAGCTTACAAACTGGATGCAGAAATCTTGTCATAAACGAGCTTTGCCGCCGCTATATCTTCTACCGCAATGCCAACCGACTTAAAAACGATCGGCCCATTCTTCTTCTGAAATTCTGCGCCTGCCAGCAACTCTCCGATTTCGGCGGTAACATGCGCGCGTGAAAGAAGGATGTCCCCAGGTTCTCGCTGGGCAGCCTCGCGTGACTCCACCACCACGGAACCACGCATCGCCTCTTCATCAAGTTCGCGGCGATCCGGTGTGACCGCGCCGACCGCGCACACCAGGGCATCCTTCTTCAGCCATTTTCCGAAGAGAATCGGCTCTGGGGAGCTCGTGACGGTCAGGACCACATCGGCCCCAGCCACAGCTTCCTTAGCTGTCGTCATCACGCGGGCCCCAGTTTCGGTGGCGAACCTTTGTGCATTGTCTCGTGAACGACTCCAGACCCGAATTTCCTGGAACGATCGGACACGAGACAGGGCTGCAACATGCGCGCGCGCCTGCACTCCGCTGCCAAGAATTGCGAGCACACTCGCCTGAGGATGGGCGAGTAGGTCAGCCGTCACCGCAGACACCGCAGCGGTCCGCATCTCCGTAATCAGCCGTCCATCCATCACCGCAAATGGCTCCCCAGTATTGGAACGGAAGAGCTGAATGGTTGCGAGATGTGTATGTTTTCGAAGACCAATATTTTTCGGATAGAAAGTGACCATCTTTGCGCCCATCACATTGCCGTATACCGCAGGCATGACAGCGAACCAGCCAGAATGAGCGGAGACCTGCATGACGGTTCGC
>JAJYGR010000044.1 GCA_021790655.1 Acidobacteriota bacterium
CTGGGTGGTGACGAACAAGACCAGCGGCGTGCCGTTTGTTGAGGTGGTAGATCGCAGCCGCTTGTACGAGATCATCGACGAAGCGCTGGCGGAAACCAGCAACGAAGGCCACGGTGCTGGCCGGACTACTGCACGCGCCCACCATACGAGCACCCGGTAGAGAAATCCTCCAAGCAGGTGCTCGCTAGGCGAAGAATCAGCCGTTCATGCGCCGCATGGTCGCTTCTGGATAGCGTAGACCTGCGGCCACACCTTGCGGGGCCACAGCAGCGAGTTGCTTCAGGTCCGCAGCGGTCAACGTCAAGTCCGCAGCGCCGATATTTTCTTCCAGATAGCGCAGCTTTTTCGTTCCCGGAATGGGCACAATCTCTTCTCCCTGCGCCAGCACCCACGCAAGCGCGAGTTGAGAAGCGGTGCAGCCCTTTTCTTCAGCAATCTCTTCCACTTTTTTTACCAGCTCCAGATTTTTTGCAAAGTTCTCGCCCTGAAAGCGTGGAGAGTTCTTGCGATAATCATCGGCTGGCAGGTCATCCAGTTTGCGAAAGCGGCCCGTTAGAAATCCACGTCCCAGTGGACTGTAGGCGACGAAGCCCACGCCGAGCTCCCTGCAAGTGGCAAGGATTTCGTCTTCCGGGTCGCGGGTCCACAGGGAATACTCCGTTTGCAGCGCGGTAATGGGATGCACCGCCATGGCGCGTCGCAGAGTAGCGGGAGCTGCCTCCGACAAGCCAAGATGGCGAACTTTCCCTTCACGGACCAACTCAGCCATCGCGCCGACTGTCTCTTCAATGGCAATATCCGGATCCACGCGGTGCTGATAATACAGGTCAATTGTATCGATGCCGAGTCGCTGGAGGCTCGCTTCGCAGGCGCTCTTCACATACTCCGGGCGGCCGTTGACTCCCGATGCCGCGCCGGTCTTTGGATCGCGCACAATGCCGAATTTGGTCGCCACCACAACACGGTCCCGCCTGTCCCGAATGGCTTTTCCGACCAGCACTTCATTTTTATGCGGACCATACATGTCGGCTGTGTCGAGAAAGTTGACTCCCAATTCGAGCGCACGATGGATGACTGCTATCGAGTCCTGCTCCGTCTCTCGTCCGCTGTAAAAATCGGACATTCCCATGCAACCCAGTCCCAATGCCGAGACCTTCAATCCGTTGCCAAGTGTTCTTTGCTGCATCGCTTGCTTCCTCCATTTGCAGATTTTTGCTGCCATGTATATGGATGCGCCTAAACGGGTCAATTCTTCATAATCTGCGATTGCACCCCAGGGGAAACCATTCATTTCGATCCACGCCTGTTCGCAGTACACTTAGCGTTAAGAAATTTAAACCATGAAAAAACTTCGCGTAGGCATTGTCTTTGGTGGCCGTAGCGGCGAGCATGAAGTCTCGCTGCTGTCCGCTGCATCCGTCCTTCAGGCCATCGACAAGAAAAAATATGATGTCCAACTGATCGGCATCACGAAGGATGGCCGATGGCTCACTGCCAACGACGCAGCGCATCTGCTGCCAGAGGCTGTGGGCGGAGCGCATCATCTGCGGGCTGGCGATCCCGAGGCAACTGCCGGAGCGGCGTTGCTGGAACACGGTCAGGAAGTGACAGTCTCGCCGGTTCCCGCACACGCGGAACAGTCGGAAAATTCTCTTGTTACGCTGCGCGCCAGCGCGGAAAAATCTCTCGGCGTGGATGTAGTTTTTCCTGTCTTGCATGGCACCTTCGGCGAAGACGGGACCGTACAGGGTCTGTTCGAGTTGGCCGACATCGCCTATGTAGGTTCTGGCGTCCTGGGTTCCGCAGCAGGGATGGACAAAGACGTGATGAAGCGCCTGTTCTCCGCTGCAAAACTGCCAATTCCAAAACACATCACTCTACTGCGCCGCGAATGGCAGGAGGGACCGCGCCGCGCCCGGCAACGCGTCGAAGCAGCCCTGCGCTATCCCATGTTTGTGAAGCCTGCGAATTTGGGCTCTTCGGTCGGCATCAGTAAAGCGCATGACCGCAGCGAGCTGGATGCAGCCGTGGACCTTGCCGCCAGCTTCGACCGCAAGATCGTGATCGAGCAGAGCATTGGGGGCAAGCGAGGGAAAGCCCGCGAACTGGAAGTGGCCGTGCTCGGCAACGACGCGCCGGAGGCTTCCGTGGTGGGCGAGATCGTCCCCTGCAAGGAGTTTTACGACTACGAAGCCAAGTATCTTAGCGAGGGTTCGGAAGCAATCATCCCAGCAAAACTGACACGGACGGAAAGCAAGCGCGTTCGAGAAATGGCCATAGCAGCGTTTCGGGCCTGCGACTGCGCTGGGATGGCCCGCGTGGATTTCCTGATGGAGCCGGGCGAGTCCAGCGCAAAGCGTCCGCGCAAAATTTATCTAAATGAAGTGAACACACTGCCAGGATTCACCTCCATCAGCATGTTCCCAAAACTATGGCAGGCGAGCGGCCTGTCCTATGGGCAACTTATCGATCGCCTGATTGAGCTGGCACGGGAGCGCCATAAAGAAAAAATGGACAACCGATACGACTTATAGTCGGATTTGGTCCAGCGTGGACTTTGCTACACTGCAAGCCAGCAATGAGTGAAGAATTGCAGAAAGTTTCTCTCGCGCAGGTGACGCACCGGCTAGCGCTTTTTCTCTGTGGTGTGTTGCTGTTTGAATGCCTGTCGATTGCCATTGCGCCACGGTTTCACTCCGGCAGCGTCTTAAAGATCGCGAAAGATTCCTTGCTGCTACGTGTGGGCAATGACTCCTGGTACTACATGGCGCAAGGCGACATGGCCTGGCGGCAACATCCCAACGCAATTTACGAAACGGCATTTTTCCAACGCGGCGTCCGATTCATTTATCCTCCGACATCGTTGCTGCTATATCGCGCCTGGCAGTCTGCCCGTTGCCTGCGCATTCCGCCATTTACGGCCATGATTATCATGCTCCTTGTTTCTCTGCTGGGTACTTTCGTCCTGGCGGGAGAGTTTCTTTTGTGCTTGCTTCACGCACACATGAAGGCGACCTCGACCCAAACAGAACGCTGGAAGATTCGAATCCTGGTTGCAATGCTGGCCATCGTCTTCCTGCCGATCGTCAATGCTTACAGAGTGGGCCAGGTGCAAACTTTGCTCACTTTTTTATTGGTGGCGAGCGTGCTGTTCTGGCTGCGCGGGGGCCGTATAATCCCTGCCATCCTGATTGGCCTGACTTGTTGGCTGAAACCTCAGATGGGCCTGTTCCTGCTTTGGGCGCTACTCCGTCGACAATGGAGTTTCGCTCTGTCTCTTTGCATCACGCTACTGGCGGGACTGATGCTCTCGCTCGGCGTTTTTGGCTGGCACAACACCGTGGAATATGCCCATCTGTTGACTTATCTAAGTCGGCACGGCGATGCGCTTGCCACCAACCAATCGCTCAATGGGTTGCTGCATAGGGTGATGCATGTTGGCTCGCCGGTAACGTGGATTTACGGCTATCCGCCATACAATCGCACCATTTATCTTGCCACTCTTTTCTCTTCCTCGATCACCATGGCGTTGGCGCTGGTCGTGCCAGCGCTGCGGCATATCACTGCCAGCACGACCGACTTTCTGCTCTTCGCGATGGCCACCACAATGGCCTCGCCAATCGCGTGGGAACATCATTATGGCGTATTTTTTCTTGTATTTTTGCTGTGGATGCCCGAAGCCTTCCGAAATTGGAAAGTATTTTTTGCATTACTTGCGGTCTATCTCTTGATGACCGATACGTGGGCACCACTGACTCCGCTGATGTTCACGAGGTGGTCGTTTCTCATTTCGCATGTATACTTCGGCGGCATGATTCTGTTCCTGTGGACGTTATTTGGAGCGCACCGGGAACAGAGCATTCACCCAGCCAATTCAGCACTCGCCTGATTGGTCCGCCTTGTGGACGGAGCATCGGATCATCCACCAGCATAAAAATAGTGCAGAGGGCATACACAGCACTCCAGCATGTCGAGTGAGCGCGAAGCCAGCCAGATACGGCGCGGCCACAGCGCATACCGTCCCTAGATACACTACGGCTGACCACCTGGCGTTGCCAGGGCCGCGAACCAGCAGCCAAATGGCCAACGCGCATGCGCCCCAAAATAACAGCCGAAACAGGAGCATGCTTACATCCGTAATTCGCCCAAGCCAGCCGGAGTAGTTGGCGGAGCCGATTTTACGTAGGGAAAGAAAGAAGACATCCGACTTACGGAGATCGGCGGTCATGGTCCGGCCAGGATGAGATCGCATGTAAGCTTCTGCTGCATGCATGTGGTAGGTGTTGAAAGTCCATTCGCTGGAAAAGTATTTGTCTTTGCTCAATGCCTGGTCGTATTGGTCCAAACCACTACCGGGAGCAGGCGGGTAATGGTCCAAAAATTGCGCATAGTTCCCTTTATGCAAATTAATTCCATCCAGACTTGTCCCTACGCTGAAGTGGCCCGTGGCGCGCAGGGTATACATCCCCCAGCCAAATGGCCCACACAGCGCGATCAGTAAGACGGCAATGCGCTTGCGAGTATCCCGTGCCAGCAAGCAAAAGGCGAAGACAAGAAATGCAACCGCCGCAATCATTGAGCTTTTTGTCAGGTAAAGCGCGAGTACGCTGAGCGCAAAGAAAATTGTTGTCGTCCAGGGAACCACTTGTTGGCGTATGCCGAACAATAGCGCAGCCAAAGCATAGGTCAATAGACAGAAGCTATACCCCTCCTCGACCTGCATATTGATGACGTCGATCAGTTGCGTTGGCAAAATCAGGCTGACGAACAGTAAAGCGAGGATGACGACCCGAAGAGCGGTATTTGAGGCACCCTGCGCTTGCTTTCCGGCAAGCGTAACGGCGGCGGAGACCGGTAGCAGCACGAGAGCAATCTTCGCCAACTCGACAGTCAAAAAATGGTCGCCAAAAATATCGATCAGAAGCGCCAAAAGAAATGGAGGAAACGGCATGCGGTTCGCGTGGAAGCAAAGCATATTGCCGGTGGATGTCATCGCGTTGGAGCAGACCATATACCTGCGGCCATGCGCAAGATTTTCCGCCAGCGGCCCCATAAAATTTGCCAGATCGCCAAGATAGCCAGGATGCAAGCCGCGCAGGAGAAGAGCTGCGGTCACCGCTGCGAGCCAAGAGCAGAAGTAGAACAGCAGTGGCATGGTCGGAGACACAAAGAATGCAGCCAGACGACTTTGCTGCTGCGCCGGTCGTGCTGTGCTGACGGACGGCCTGTAGGAAGAGTCCTGCTGCATCTTCCTAGTGTAGTGAAGGGTTGAATCCCACGGAGTTTTCACTTGCAGGCCTCGACGGGGGTAAGGGTGGACCTGAAAACAGATTTTCCCATCCAGGGCCGCCGCGTCTTACAATGACGCCATGGTACTGCTAGACGCACCCAAGTATGACGCGCGCAAGGCCCGCATGCGCCGGAACATCATCATCGGAATAATTGTAGCTATTCCGTTCATCGCATTTTTTACCTGGTACAACTGGAACTGGTTTGAGGAACATCGTGTGAACAAGTTCTTTCAGGCGGTTGAAGCGAAGGATTATTCGCGTGCATTCGGCCTCTGGAACAACGATCCGCAGTGGCAACAGCATCCCGACCAATACAAGCTGTATCCATACAAAGAGTTTGTGGACGACTGGGGGCCGGCTGGCGAGTACGGCACCATTACAAGCGCCAAAATTCTTGTGACGAAACAGTACGGTACTGGCGTTGTGATCGGAATTCGCGTCAACGACAATCCAAAGACTCTGTTTCTTTGGGTGGAGCGAAAATCGAAAACTATCGGTTTCTCGCCGGTGGAGCTGCGGTTTTAGATTGGTAGTGCGCATGTCTGGAATTTAATCGTTGGATCGTAGAATCGAACTTCTCTTGGCCACTAACCTACCCGCTGAATTAGCTGTCCTGGCTGCCGACACACG
>JAJYGR010000076.1 GCA_021790655.1 Acidobacteriota bacterium
CTTCAGTATAACGATAGATTTCAAGCAAATTGCGATGGATTTCTCTCTATACGCAAGCGCGTTCCTAACCTGTCACTCCATTGGACGCAGCAAGTTTCGAATCGGTTAATTATTTCAACGGGTAATTACAGAATCAAAGCCGATTTAGATCGAAACTGTTCTTCCGATTACAGACCAGTCATCTGGCGTCGCATGGGGTCATCGCTGCAAGCGTTGGGCAGTCTATTTGACATCTTCCACTGGCTGCCCTTTTTCTTCAAGACGTAGAACGCTCCTCCGCCACAATTCCGGCCACATTGATATGCGGCATACACCACAGCCGTAGTCCTGGAGGCGTTGAAGCCCACTGCGGAAAACTGTATCCAGCCTCCCGAGTCTTCGTGATGCTCGTAGAACAGGTCCCATGCACCAATTTCCTGGCGAGCAATGCCCTCCAGCTCTCCTCGCCCGATGAACGTGTAGGAGCGAGATATGTGCAGTTTGTGCTGCAATATCCAAGGCTGCTGGTTCATTTGCTTATAGTTTGCAATCGCCGAGTTCAAACTGCGAGAATTCCCCGTCGAATGCGCGTCGTTGCCTGGATTGTTTCCGTCATGCGAATTGGACTGGCCCGCAGTCGAGGCAGCGCAAATACGGTGCGCCTTGGTCTCGTTCAGGATTACGAAATTCTGAGCATCCAGTTGGGTCCATGGCCACAGATGCGGTAGAACCGCGGAGTAGACTGCGTAAGCATCCTGATCTGTGTATGCATGCGCGCTTTTCCTGCTGGCCAACGCTGCCAGCGCAATCAACAAAAATACCTCTACGAATATTGCCTTCTTGAAAATACGAGAGTGCAATAACACAAGTTCCTCCGTAAAATGTTTTAAATCACTTTTTGATGTATCGCAAAACACACGCCTGGTCGCACCCGAACCTGCTTACTATCAATGTAGTCGTTCTGCAAATTCATCGCCGTATGATAGATTTAGATTTTGTAGACCCGTGGGGAGAGATGGCCGAGTGGCTGAAGGCGCTCGCTTGGAAAGCGTGTATACTTTTACCGGTATCGTGGGTTCGAATCCCACTCTCTCCGCCATTCTCGATGCATCCGGCCCAGAATGCGTAGCTTGGAAAGATGCGCATTCTTACCAATTTCAGGACAATTTTTGTATCCGAAGATTGCAGGCACCGGTCTCTGGATTTGTATGGGTGCCTTTAAATCATATGCGGGATGTTGGACGCTTGCGTCGGGTAGGTGAAGAGCATGTGCTTGAGCTCAGTGGCGGGCATTCCCGACCGCATGGCCAGAGCGAAGAAGTTGATGATTTCCGCAGCCTCTCCACCTAAAACGTGCGCACCCAGGATTCGATCTTTTTCTTCTTCCACCAATACCTTGAAGCCGGAATATTTCTCTGCCACGCGGCGAGAGGAATACCAGCCCGCGGTCATTTGTTTCTTGACGCGAAACTTGAAACCCTGTTCGCCAGCTTGCTGTTCGCTCAGTCCTACAGAAGCCAATTGAGGAACCGTAAAGACGGCAGTCGGAATGCCAAGATAATTTGGCTTTTCGTGATTCCCCTTCAAAAGATTGGCGGCCATGATTATGCCGTCATAGCTCGCCACAGGAGTCAACGGAGGGCCGCCACTGGCCACGGCGTCGCCGCCTGCATACACGGTTGGGTTGGAAACACTTTGCAGGAATTCATTGACTTTTATGCCGCGTTTTTCGCGCTCAATTCCAGCAACCTCCAGATGGAGATCGTCAATCTCAGGAACGCGACCCGCAGCATGGACCACCATGTCCGCCTCCAGCGTGCTGCCTGGACCGGAAGTGGAGATATGGACGACAAAGCGTCCCAACGCCTTTTCTACTGCGACGACTTCTGTGCCGAGTTCAACCTCGACTCCGAGTTCGCGAGTTCTTTCTACAAGCTGATCGACCAGCTCAGGATCAAAACCTGGCAGTGGACGCTGGCCACGATGGACGATGGTCGCGTGCGCCCCGGCCCGCGCCACCACATGCGCGAATTCAAACGCGATATATCCGCCTCCAACAAACAAGATTCGCTTGGGTAGCGCGTCCAGTTCCAGAAATTGCTCACTGGTTATAAGGTGCTCGGCCCCGGGGATCTTTAGGTCAACCGGTTTTTGTCCAGCCGCGATGACGACGTAACGGCCCTCCAGCGTATCATCACCCACCTGAATGGTCGATGCTCCGACGAATTCGGCGCGACCGTGAAATGCCACGATGCCCGACTTCGCAAATTCCTCTTCTCGGTGGGAAGGCACCGGTCCAGTGAAAGTGCGTTTGAACCGCATCAGTTCCGGCCAGTCGATATGCAGGTCTCCGGGCTGGATTCCGTTGCCCTTCATCCGGCAGGCCCAATCCACAACTTCCGCAGCGCCGACGAGCACTTTCTTTGGGTCGCAGCCTCGCAACGCGCAGGTCCCTCCGAAAGGCCGCGAATCGACTATGGCCACTTGCCATCCGGCGGCGCGGCAGCGCGATGTCACTGCGGATGCCGCCGACCCAGTTCCAATGGCGACAAGATCGAATTTCCGGTTCATATCAGGTGCTCAGGTTTCTTCAGCATGCATAATTTTTGCTTTACTTCAGATGAGATGCCAATCGACACGCCCCGGGGTCGAGAATAGGCCGTGCGAGAAACTTTTATGGCTTTTGGCTCGAAGCGAGGACAGCCACGCCATAGACCGGCAGCGTAATGCTATGTACGGAGCCACCAGCTAGTACATCCGTCATGGGCTGAGGCAGCGAGATAGTTTGCTGGATTTGCGAGAAGTTCTCGAACATTAAGATGCTCTTGCCGTGTCCCGCGCGCTGTTCCACTTCCACGCCCTCTGGAACGGCTGGAAGGTCCGGTTTTATCCCACTGGTGTCGAGCATCCATTGCACTGCATTCTTCATGCCCGCATCGTCCAACCATATACCTAGATAGGTAATAGTCCCTCGGCCCACTTTTCGTGTAATCGCCGCTGGAGAACCATCAAGCCAGCCATTGCTTTTGCCATAGCGCATCAGCACCTGTACGTCCGGCGACTGCACCTGAAGTCGCTCTGCAAATAGATGGTCTTGATTTGCGCCCCAGTCGCCGTCAACCGGAACAGAATGGATCAGCGCAAAGTACTGCTCCACTCGCCCGCCAAGCATTCCCGTGAGCGGGCCAGGTTGTCGCTCTGGCCAGCGGGAGTTATCGCCATCTTTCATTCCGGAGCGCTGGCCGAGGACCAGGTTACCTCCCTGCTCGACGTATCGAACTAAATTGTCCACGACAGATTTCGGCATGACATTGAGCCCAGGTGCGATTACCAATTTGTAGCGCGACAGATTGTCCGTGGGAGAGACGATGTCGATGGAATGGCCCAGATTATGAAGCGGTTTGTAGTAACTGAGTATCTCCGCGATGGGATTGTAGTTTGGATTTTCTCTTTGCCAGTTGATGGTCCAGCGGCTTTTGTAGGATTGCAGGATGGCCACTTCCGAGCGAACGGTGGTTCCCTTCACCAGCGGTCCGGCTTTTTCATATTCGCGGCCCACTTGTGCAATTTCCTCATAGAAAGGCGTGGGTGTTCCATCCACACCGACCAGCGTGCCTTTATGGTTCTGTTCCTGACCGTTTAAGGAATCGCGCCATTGCCAATAGCTTGTGGCGTCCGCGCCATGGCCGATGTCTTCCCAAATCCCAGCACGCATCTCACCTTTTGCCATGTTGGAGCCAGCCGTAGTTTCCATCACCCAGAAATTCATGTTTTTGAATCCGCGCACCAGATCGTGCGTTGCCGCATTCTTTACCGGATCGAATGGATTGGCCCAGTGGCCGAGTGGATCGTCCCAAGCGGCAAAATCCAGGTCGCGCGCCACGACATAATGATCGTATCCGTCAAACCATCCCATCATATTGGTCGTGATGCGTTGACGTGGATCGGCGTATTGTCGGATGGCGTCAATCTGGTTTTTCTGATAACTCCGCCAGGTATCGCTGACAAACTCCTTCCAGCGAAGCATCAGGCCAGGATTACCATGGGCATTGGGAATAGGAACCTGGTCCCAGTTCGTATAGGTCTGGCTCCAATAAGCGGTATCAAGGCGCTGGTTGAGACTATCTAACGATCCATACTTTACCTTAAGCCAATCCTGAAATTGCTTGCGGGTGTTCGTATCATAGGAGACAAAGTTGTACTCGTTGTCTACTTGCCATGCAATGACGTAAGGATTGTGTCCAAACCGTTTCGCAAATTGCTCATCGATGCCACGCACCAGTTCACGGTATTTAGGATCGGACCAGTTGAAATTTGCGCGCTCTCCCCGCCCCACACGCTGCCCGTCTTCCAGCACACGCAGGGTTTCAGGATATTTCTGCGTGAGCCAAGCGGGAGGGGCCTGACTTGGCGTGCCAATCACCACGAAAATACCGTGTTTGCCGGCAAGATTGACGGCGCGCTCCAGCCAGTCAAAGTCATACCGTCCTTCTTCCGGCTCGATCCGGCTCCAACTATATTCACCGAGACGGACCATGTGCAAATGCTCTTTTTGCATTAGCTCCAAATCGGTTTCCCAACGAGACTCCGGCCATTGCTCGGGATACCAAGCCGCACCCATAAGCAGTGGCGGAGGCACAGGCAGCTTCGTGACAGCATTTCCATTTTGAGAATATGCCGAGGAAGCAGCGAACACGACTATCGAAAACATCCTTAATAAACTACGAAATTCTCGCGCGCAAAGTAGAATTTTATTTCTCATGTTCCATCACCACCTATGTGAGTTCGCAATCTTACACTTGAAAATTTACTGGCACAGCGTCTTGCTGCATGGAGCGATATTGCTTCCCTAAAATAAATAACGCAAGCGTACCCAGAAGAGGCATGAGGGCGACCAGGATAAATACCGGCTTATACGACACGCGATCTACCAGAGCGCCCGTAAGCAAAGGAAAAAGCAGGCCGCTCAAGCCACCTGAAACTCCGGTCAAACCCGTCACTCGTCCGATCGACCGGTCTGGATGTAGATCGGTGATGGCCCCAAACATATTCGCAGAGAGAAAATTATCGGCCATCACAGCAATGCCAATGGTAAACAATGCGGCTGTCGCGCTATTGAGATACGGGACCAAAAGGCTGGTGAGGCACAGAACACTGCTGCCGTACATGGTGATTCGTCGCACGTTGTATGTTCCCACGCCCCGGGCTTGCAACCATCCAGCCGCCCATCCTCCGAGAACGCCGCCGGTGTCTCCCAGAAAAAATGGAATCCAGCCTAAAAAGCCAATCTGCGTAAGCGACATGTGCCGAACGCTATAGAGATAACTTGGTATCCAGTACCAATAAAACTGCATGACAGGGCCGATAAGGAAGCGGCACATCATGACCGCCCAGGTGGAGGATTGTCCCAATAAAACAAGCAGCGACATGGGCACTGGATCGCCTGACGGCGACGCCGCCAATCTACCTGGATACGTGAACCACCATAGCGGGATCCAGATCAGTCCAAGAAGGGCTGGAACAAGGAACGCAGCGCGAAAGCCATAATGCTGCATGAGAAACACAATCAGCGGAGGAGCAATGGTGGCGCCAATCATGCTGCCGCTGTTAAAGATGCCGATGGCGAGGGTGCGTTTCTCCCTGGAGAAAAAACGGGACACCGCCTTCATTCCGCCGGGATAGTTACCAGCTTCTCCGGTGCCCATCCAGAAGCGCGTAATCCCAAGTTGTATTCCCGAGCCAGCAAAGACCTGCGATCCGGTCGCCGCGGACCACCAGAGCACGGCGGCCGACAATCCAAGACGCGCTCCCCAGCGGTCCATCAGCCATCCCATGGGAAACTCGCCGGACATCATGCCGAATTGCAGCGCCGCAACGATTCTTCC
>JAJYGR010000149.1 GCA_021790655.1 Acidobacteriota bacterium
TGTTCTCTCCGGCGGCACTTTCCAGCCGCCGCAAAAATCGCCTCCGCACACGCAGCTCGAACTCGCCTTCATCTGGTCAGCCTGAAATTCTGGGGAAAGTCCTGTGCATATAATGCTTGACAGTCCCATTAAATCTGATAAACCTGCTTCACGAGGGCACGTTCATGGTTCGCAAATTGCGTTTTACCACTGCTGTTCTTCCGCTTGCACTGGCTTCGGTCGTCTTGATGGTTTCCGGCTGTAGCAAAAAACCCACGGACAAACAGATTGCCGCGCAGCTGCAAAAAAAGCTCATGGCGGATGCGGCCCTTCAAGGCCAGCCCATCTCGGTCGTTGTGGACCACGGAACAGTCACCCTTTCCGGCGTGGTGAGCGGCCAGGGGTCAAAAGAACTCGCCAGCAACGATGCCGCGCAAATCAAAGGCGTGCGGTCGATCATTAACAATCTGGCGACCCAAGGGCAAGGAAACCAGCCCGGCCCGAATGCTGGCGACGCAACGATGAATGGCCAGCCTATCCAAAGCTATTCCACAATG
The DNA here is from genome assembly GCA_021790655.1 of Acidobacteriota bacterium. Lineage (GTDB taxonomy): Bacteria > Acidobacteriota > Terriglobia > Terriglobales > Acidobacteriaceae > JAKAAZ01. The sequence continues at coordinate 537 of JAJYGR010000149.1, forward strand.
CCACCGCCCCCGCAGGGACCCTCGTCCTCGGGCCCGATGCAAGGTGCTTATTCAGCACAACCGATGGTCATTCCTGCCGGTACGCGGATTCGCATTCAACTCGCCCAGACCATTTCTACCCAGGGCAACCAGACTGGCGACCCGTTTTCCGGCACCGTCGCGAGTCCTATCGTTGTGAACGGTCAAACCATTGTACGCGCTGGCGCGCAAGCCAACGGCACGGTCACAGACGTAAAGCGCCTGGGCCGCTTCGTCGGGCAAGCGATCCTCGCAGTCCGGCTTGACACCGTCCGCGCTGGCGGACGCACCTATCCCGTCCAAACCAGCACTGTGGAGCGATTTGAAAAAGGCAAAGGCAAGCGTACTGCCATCATTACTGGCGGCGGCGCTGGGTTGGGAGCACTGATCGGAGGACTGGCCGGTGGTGGAAAAGGCGCGCTGATTGGTGGCTTGCTGGGCGGTGGCGGCGGTGCGGCGGGTAGCGCTTTTACCGGCAACAGAGATCTTGTTTTGCCCGCGGAAAGCATTCTGACGTTCCGTTTGGAAAACAATGTGACCGTTCGCTGATAGTTTTCCTGATCTCAACAAAAAAAGCGCGGTCTTGGCCGCGCTTTTCTTGTTGAGATCAAATGCCGTTACTACAATAAATCTCCAACTGCCTTCCATGGCCTGCCTTGTGAGTCCGCCACAGGCTTGCACGTCAGCACACCGTCGTAAGTGTTCACACCATCGCGCAGTCCGCTATCCGACTCTATGGCCGCCTTCGCGCCCATCTTCGCCAGGCGCATCACGTACGGAAAAGTCGCGTTGGTCAGCGCCAGCGTGGAAGTATTGGGCACTGCCGCAGGCATGTTGGTCACACAGTAATGGACCACGCCATCGACGACATACGCTGGATCGCTGTGCGTCGTGGGACGGGCGGTTTCAATGCATCCGCCTTGATCGATGGCGACATCGACAATCACCGCGCCCTTCTTCATCTTCGAGACCATTGCCTTGGTGACGATCTTCGGCGCGGCAGCCCCGGGAATCAGCACGCCTCCGATCACGAGATCAGCCTCACGAACAGCGTGCGTCACGTTATAAGAATTCGACGCCAGCGTGTGAACGCGGCCGTTGAAAATGTCATCCAGTTCCCGCAGGCGATTCAGGTTCAGATCGACAATCGTGACCTTCGCGCCCATCCCCATCGCGACCTTTGCCGCATTGATGCCGACGATACCGCCTCCAATCACGCAGACATTCCCCGGAGGCACGCCGGGAACCCCGCCCAGCAGTACGCCACGACCCCCTTTTTCCTTTTCCAGATACGCCGCGCCCACCTGCACCGACATGCGACCCGCAACTTCCGACATCGGCGTCAGCAACGGCAGCGTGCCTGCCTTGTCGCGGATGGTTTCATACGCAATGCCGACCACTTTTTTATCAAGAAGCTTCGCAGTCAACTCCGGTACTGGCGCGAGATGCAGATAGGTGAAAAGCACCAGTCCCTCGCGAAAATGGCCATACTCTTTTTCGACCGGCTCCTTGACTTTTACCACCATGTCGGCCAGTCGCCAGACATCATAGGCAGAGCCGACAATCTCCGCGCTGGCAGACTGATATTCGTCATCTGGCATGGCGGAAAGTTCACCTGCCCTGGTTTCGACCAGCACTTTATGGCCAGCTTCCACCAGCGCCTTGACGCCCGCCGGGGTCACTCCAACGCGGCTCTCGTGATCTTTTACTTCCTTCGGAACTCCAATAATCATGTGCCCTCTCTGAAAACTCATTACAGAAAATCTACTCACCTGTGTCGATTTGCGCCCGCTGTAGTTTATCCGAGTAGTCCACATACACCGATTTCCAAGTGGTGTAGAAATCCAGTGCTCCTGTTCCGCCTTCGCGATGCCCGTTGCCAGTCTGCTTGACGCCGCCAAATGGCAGATGCACCTCCGCGCCAATGGTCGGCGCATTCACATAGGTAATGCCAGCCTCCAGGTCGCGTATGGCACGATACGCGCGGTTAACATCGCGTGTGTAAATCGACGTGGAAAGCCCATAAGAAATTCCATTGGCGATCTCGATTGCCTGCTCGAACGAATCGAATTGCAGCAGGCTGACCACTGGGCCAAAGACTTCTTCCTGAGCGATCCGCATCGACGGTTTGACGTCCGCGAAAATAGTCGGCGCGAAGAAATGGCCGTCAGCGTATGCCTTCCCCTTCAGGCGCTTGCCGCCTGTGAGCAAATCCGCTCCCTCGGCGAGTGCAATTGCCACGTAGCGCTCGCTGGTTTCAACCTGCTGCGCGTTGACCTGCGGCCCCACCTGAACACCCTTCGTCAGGCCATTTCCGACGCGCAATTTCTGTGTCCGCTCGACCAGGCGCTCGGTAAATTGTTTCGCGATCTTTTTGTGCAGCAGAATGCGGCTGGTCGCAGTGCATCGTTGGCCCGTCGTGCCGAAAGCTCCCCACAGCGCTCCTTCCACCGCAAGATCGAGGTTCGCGTCGTCCATGACAATCATGGCGTTCTTACCACCCATTTCGAGCGAACATGGTTTGAAGTGTGCAGCCGCCGTCTGACCCACCATGCGACCGACTTCGCTGGAGCCAGTGAAACTTATAGCATTGACATCCGGGTGCTCGACCAGCGGCGCGCCCGCGTCAGGGCCGAACCCAGCAACGATGTTGACCACGCCCTTAGGCAGTCCGGCATCCATCAGTGTCTGCACCAGGTTGTAGGTGGAAAGCGGCGTGTCTTCCGCTGGCTTAATAACGCACGTGTTGCCGCAGACCAGCGCGGGAAACAGCTTCCACGAGGGAATGGCCATGGGGAAATTCCATGGCGCGATCATGCCGCATACGCCCACAGGCATCCGCACGCTCATCGCAAACTTGTTCTGCAATTCCGAAGGAGTGGTCTGGCCGAACAGTCGGCGGCCCTCTCCGGCCATATAAAACGCCGTGTCTATCGCTTCCTGCACATCGCCGCGCGTCTCTTCGAGCACCTTGCCCATCTCGCGCGTCATGTCGCGCGCGTACTGCTCCTTGCGCTGGGCCAGCAGTTCGCCAGTGCGGTAAAGAATTTCCGCGCGCTTCGGTGCAGGCGCCAGACGCCAGGTCTGAAACGCATCTTTCGCGGCGATCACGGCATCATTCACATCCAGCGCGCCGGAGGCGGGAAATGTGCCCACTAAATCGCTGGTGTCGGCAGGGTTGCGATTTTCAAAGGTTTTACGCGTATGAGCGACGACCCATTTGCCACCGATTAAGTTTTTATGTGCGGATGTTTTACTGCTACGTACTGCTGCCTTACGGTCTGACAATTTCACCTTGACTCCCAAAAAGTGTCCCCCGGGGAACTAGACGCTTCCCAGTGATTCCCACAGATCCAACATCTCTGGATGCTTCCCGATACGCTCTGCTGCCAGCCATGGAACACATTAGAGTAACTTATTCACTGAAGATTTGATAACAACCGCATCGTTGCTGCCCCCAGAGAAACGGCCCACAGCAAGTTTTCCGCTGCCTATTGTCGAAACCACCGCTTCCGGCAAGGTTCCCTCCGTATCATGAGGTGCAAGATGCCTACCGTGAATTGGCCAGTATAAGAAACTGCAATAGACCGTCTATGGCCGTACAATGGAATTCAGAAGAATCCCCAAAGGTACGTCACAGGTTGCATGTCCTCTAACGGCTATCACTCTCGCTCCTCACGCAGCCATAATCTGCGTTCGCTGTTCAGTCTCTTTTCCAGCGATCTGGCCATCGATCTTGGAACTGCCAACACACTCGTCTTCGCGGCTGGCAAAGGCATTGTCGTCAACGAGCCTTCTATTGTCGCTCTCAACAAGGTCACGGGAGAAGTGGAAGCGGTCGGCAAGGAGGCGAAAGAGATGCTGGGCCGAACCCCCGGCAACATCGTCGCCATCCGGCCCATGAAGGACGGCGTCATCGCCGACTTCAAAGTCACCGAAAAGATGCTGAACTACTTCATCCAGAAGGCGCATGGCCGCAAGATGCTGGTTCACCCGCGCATCGTGATTGGCGTCCCTTCCGAGATCACACAGGTGGAAAAGCGCGCCGTCGAAGACTCCGCCTATCGCGCCAAAGCCAGCGAAGTCTATCTGGTGGAGCAGGCCATGGTCGCAGCGATTGGCGCTGGTCTTCCCATTACCGAGCCGGGCGGCAACATGGTTGTCGACATCGGCGGTGGGACCACAGACATCGCAGTAATTTCGCTTTCCGGCATCGTATATTCGCGGTCCGTCCGCATGGCCGGCAACCAGATGGACGAAGCCATCATGAATTATCTGAAGCGCAAATACAATCTGCTCATCGGCGAGCGCACCGGGGAACACATCAAGATGGAACTTGGCTCGGCCTATCCGCTGGACAAGCCGATGACCATGGAGATCAAAGGCCGCAACCTGATTGAGGGCGTGCCTAAAACCATCACCATCGACGACAGCGAAATCCGCGAGTCCCTGGCCGAATGCATCAGCACCATCATGAACGCAATTCGTGTCGCGCTGGAACGCACGCCGCCAGAGCTTTCCGCGGACATCAGCGACCGTGGCATCGTTCTGACCGGCGGCGGCGCGCTCATTAAGAACCTGGACAAGCGTATCCGCGAAGAAACAGGGCTGCCTGTTTCCGTGGCGGACGATCCCTTGGCGTCAGTCGTTCTGGGGACGGGCAAAATGCTTTCGGACTTCCGCCTGCTGCGCAAGATCAAGATCGATTAGTTTTTTCGCGTTCTCTCTCCCATATATTGTGGGCTGCGCGGTATTATCCTCGCAGCCCTTTCTGCTCTTATGGAATCCTTTCTCACCCGATATCGCAATCCCCTGATACTGGTCGCTGTAGTCCTGGCGCAGATGATAGGCCTTGCGATCCAGGTGCGGCGTCCTGCAAATGAAAGTGACGGTCGCAAGACTCGACTGCTCCGCTACTGGGTGGTCACTACTATCTCTCCGCTTGAGCGCGTGTTTCTCTTTGCCGGACATGGCGTCAGCCACATGTGGGAAAGCTATGTGGATCTTCGGCATGTTCGCGCACAGAACCAGCAGCTTCAGTTGGAACTGGACAGCATGCGACTGGAAGAAGCCTCTCTCGCGGAAAATGCTCGTCAGAATATGCGTCTGCAGAAGCTTTTTTCGTTTCAACAGCAATATGTTTCAAAAACTGTTGCCGCCCATGTGATCGGAACCAGTGGCGCGGAGATTTCGCGTGTTTTGTATATCGATAAAGGCTCAGCAGACGGCATCCATACCGACATGCCGGTCATCACGC
>JAJYGR010000061.1 GCA_021790655.1 Acidobacteriota bacterium
ACGTATAGACAAGCACAGTTTCGAGTTTCAGATGCTCTACGGTGTGCGCCGCGATCTGCAACACTCGCTGGTGAAGGAAGGCTACAACATGCGCGTGTACATTCCGTTTGGCACGGAATGGTATCCGTACTTTATGCGTCGGCTGGCGGAGCGCCCTGCAAACGTATTGTTCATCGCGAAAAATTTGTTGAAGTAGAAAGACGCCATTGTCGAGTGCTAAATGAAATCCTCATCGCTGGAGCGCGAACGCCGGTCTCCACGTCGCAACAGGTCCATGGCGTTGCGAATGGTATTCATCCATCCGCCTAACTGCCGTAGCGGAGCCATCACATTCTCCTGAATGGTGCGTGTGCCGCGCGCAATTCCGTCCAGCGTGTCCGTCACCATACCGTCGATGCGGGTGACCTGCCGACGGGTCTTGTCTGTCACATCCTCAACCACGGAGTCGATGTGGTCCACTTGCCCGCGCAGGCGCTCGCTGGCGGTCTGGACGTTCTTTGTGATGGCGCGAACACGAGGGCCCACATCGTTCAGGAGGTCCAATACATCTGTGGCGGCATTCAGGACCGGACGTATATCTTCGCGCAGCCTGTCAACCTGTTCCATGACTTTGCGCTCCGATTGCTTGGCCCCGACAAAGACCGCCAGCAAAATGATCGTTTGCAAGAGCACTGCAAACGTAATGACGCCCGTAAAAACAAGAAAGACCATGGTCCCGTTTGGCATGATTGTCCGCCTATAGAAGATTTATGTCCGCAGGCCCTGCATGCCAGGTGGAAGGATTTGTCCGTTGTCACGGCCAAACATGCAAAGTCCTGTGGTGCAACATGATGATGCAGCCAGAGTCGGCAGCAAGGTAGCAGCCAAATCCAGCCTTTGGTTGAGATGCGCGGAAAACGACTTTCGGCTATACAGCCGCCGGGGATTCTCAGTCTTCTCGGGATGAAGGGCTACGTTCGCCCTCCGTCTGGTTGGCCGTTACCCGGTCTACGATTTCGCTCCAGCGTTCGCGGCCTTTGCCTGCTGCTTCCTTGCCTTTTTCGGTGTAGTTGCTCATCTGCTCCCGGCCACGATCAACTATGGAATTGATTTGATCGCGGGCCTGTCTGCTCCGTTCGGCCACGAAATCTTTGCTGTCCCGCGCGCCGCTCATGAGTCCTTCTCGCATGTCCTTACCGGTTTTGGGAGCAAACAAAACTCCCAGCAACGCGCCGAGCCCCAGCCCGGCGATGAACCAGCCTATTCCTGTTGTCTCTTGTTGTTCCATTTACCTATCTCCTTCGTGCTAGAAAAGAATGAGCGGTTGACTGGATAGTAGCAAAAGCGCCACGCATGGGCAACGAAATCTAAAAAATGTGCAGTCATCCGATCCAGAAAACAGCCACCCGGCTCTCTCTGGAAGGAGGCGGATAAAACTTCCAAAGAAGATTCCTCCGGGATGCAGCCTGCTCTCCAAAATCGAGGATTTTAGAAACCTTTATGCTCAAATTTCGTCCATGAATTGCAGCCATTCAATACCTTATGGTTTAAAAGCTGGAATTCCCTGAGATAGCATGAAAAAATATTGCTATCGAATATGCGAATCGCACCGTGGAATCTTTAGGAACAAGCCAGATTTTCGGTGCAAATTCTGGAACATGCCTAAACTGAAATGGAACGTATTTGTTGGGATTTTCGAAGTGAATTTCAAAGAACTTCAAGTCTTGAGACAGAAAAGGGGACACTTCCGATGAGGCAGGTACATGCTAACCACCTTGCTTTGACCAGCCTTGCCGCAGTTGCACTCGCGTTTTCATTGGGTTGTAATCGAACGGGACAGCCAGGTCCACAAGCGGCGACACAAGCAACCACGCAGCCTGCGCCTCCGCCCACAAATGACAGCCAATTAAGCGCTGAGGTGCAGAGTCAACTGCACGGCGACGCTGCGCTGGACAGTCTACCCATTCAAACGCAGGCCATCAATGGGGTCGTCACACTTTCCGGAACAGTGAACGACGAGGCGGCGCGTGAGCTCGCCGCCAATGATGCGGCACAGGTGAACGGCGTACGCACGGTGGTCAATAATCTGATCGTCCAACAGTCGCAGTCACCGGTAGCGGTAGAATCCGCCGCCAGTCTTCAGAAGAAGAAGGACGAAGAAGCTGCCAGAATACGTCGACAGAAGCGGGAGCAGGCCCGCGAGCAGCGCCAGCAGCAACAGCAGCAGGCAGCCCAAGAGGCGCAGCAGGCACAGAACAACCCTCCCCCACCTCCTCCCGTGGCAACGGATACGCAAAGCCAGATGCAACAGGCAGTAGCGCCACCACCACCCCCGCCGCCACCACCCCCGCCCCCGCCGCAGCCGGTGACGCGGACCGTAACCATCCCGGCAGGGACCGATCTGGCGGTGCGCATTTCCGAGAACCTGGAAACAGGGAAGACCCAGCCCCGGGACATCTTTCATGGTGCGTTGGCGGACAACCTGGTAGTGAATGGCCAGGTCGCGATTCGTCGTGGAGCCAGCGTCACGGGTGACGTCTTGGACGCAAAGGATGCAACGCACTTCAAGGGCGATTCCATGCTCTCGTTGGAATTGCAAAAAATTAAAACTCACAGCACAGTGCTGACACTTGCAACCGATCCGCTCGTAAAAGAGGGCAAAAGCAGAGGAAAAAATACGGCGGAAAAAGCTGGAGGAGCGGCGTTGTTCGGCACCATTCTCGGCGCTTTGGCTGGCGGTGGTAGAGGTGCTCTTTTAGGGGCCGCCGCAGGCGGCGCTGCAGGCGCCGGCGTGAATGCTGTTACGCGCGGCCAACAGGTGATCATCCCGTCTGAATCTATTTTGCACTTCAAGTTGAGCCAACCTTTAAACGTGACAATCACGACGACTCCGGGCAGTCAGCCGGTTACGTCGTATAGCAACGACGGCACTCCCCAGTTGCAACAACCGAATTAGAGCAATCGTCCATTCTCAATCCGGGCCATTCGCATCCAAGTAACGTTCAAGGGAGATGCATGATCGATACGTCTGAGAAACGTCCTTCTGCATACTTGACGTTTACTTTGCACGCACATTTGCCGTATGTGGTGAACCATGGAACGTGGCCGCATGGCCTGGAGTGGTTGCATGAGGCGGCTGCGGAAACCTATCTACCGTTATTGCGGGTCATTCGCAATCTGGAACGCGATGGGATCGCCCTCAAAGCAAATTTGAGCCTTTCTCCTATCTTGCTGGAGCAGTTGGCGCACCCAATTTTTCAAGCGGAATTTCCCAGGTATCTTGAGCGCAAGATCACTGCCGCGATTGAGGATGAAGCCTATTTCAATCAAAATGGTGGACCGCATCTGGCAGAAACCGCTCGCTATTGGCATGAGTTTTTCCGGCAAACGCTGGACCATTTCCAGACACTTGGCGGAGACATTATTCGCGGATTTCGTGAGGCCGCTGAGTCTGGCTTGATCGACATCATTACCTGTGGCGCAACGCATGGGTATTTCCCGCTGTTGGGAACGGACGAATCGGTCCGCGCTCAGGTGGAGGTCGGCGTCGCCACGCATGAACGCCACATCGGGAAGCATCCGCGCGGCATCTGGCTGCCGGAATGCGCCTATCGTCCGGCGGGTATGTGGAGTTGTCCGGTGACGCCGCGCGGTAGCAGTAAACCGTGGCCATCCTTCGATCGCAAGGGCGTCGAGGAAGCGCTCGAAGATGCCGCGATCGATTATTTCTTTGTGGACACGCATATGGTGGAAGAGTCTGTGATGTTTACGCCCTATGAACTGCGGGCAGGCGGCTCGGTGGGAGGAGCGGCATCGTTGGCGGTCGAAACGGGATCTCCGCATCGGTCGCTGTATCAGTTGTATTACGTGGATGGGCCTCATTCCCATCGCCGCCCCGTGGCGATTTTCCCGCGCGATCCTCGCACTGGCCTGCAAGTATGGAGCGGAGAAGCGGGTTATCCGGCGGATGGCACATACCTTGACTTTCACAAGAAGCGCTTTCCCGGAGGTCATCGCTACTGGCAGGTGACGGGTTCCAGAATCGATATGGCGTTTAAAACGTCGTATTACCCGGAGAAGGCGGCAGCACTGACGAAAACGCATGCCGAGCATTACGTCACCTTGGTGGTCGATTCGCTGAAGCCTGGATTCCAAGGGCCGGTGCCTTCAATTCTGACATCTCCGTTCGATGCGGAACTCTTCGGCCACTGGTGGTTTGAAGGGCCAGTGTGGCTGGAGCACGTGGCGCGGGCCATGGCGCGGGCCGATATTCCGGTGGCCCTGATCAGTTGCGCCGATTATTTAGATCGTTTTCCACCGGCAGGCTACCTTGCGCTCCCCGAAGGCTCATGGGGCAAGAATGGCACCGATGAAGTGTGGCTCAACCCCGATACTCGCTGGACGTGGGAATATCTCTACCCCGCTGAGGTTGCAGTCCGCGAGGCAGCCAGTTCCGAGCACTGGAATGATAATCCGCAAGGCGAGCGCATACTGCAACAGATGTGCAGAGAACTGTTACTGTTGGAGTCTTCCGATTGGCAGTTTTTGGTTACTACGGAGGCTGCCCGGGATTATGCCGAGGCTCGATTTCGGGGTCACCTTGCCGCATTTCAGGCCATAGAGGGAATGTGGCATTTACATTGTTCTGGTGGGACGCTCGGCACGGACGAAGAAGCTCAGTTGAAAGAAATTGAAAAGCAGGACAGCATTTTCGCGGATGTCGATCCCAGCTTGTGGGCCGCGCGGTAAGTGGGTGCAGCAATCAGCCGGGTTACAGGATCCAGCCGCCGCCAACCACATCGTCACCGCTATAGAAGACAGAAGCCTGACCCGGAGTGACGGCGCGCTGCGGTTGGTCGAAGGTGGCTGTCACTTCATCGTCGCCGGACATCGCCAGTGTGGCCCACGCGGCTTCATGCCGGTGACGAATCTTCACCTGCACGCGCAATTCGCCGTCAAGTTGCGGAATGGCAATCCAGTTCAGCCGGTTGGCGCGCAGGATCTTTGATGTCAGTTCGTCACTGCTGCCGACGACGACTTTTCTGTCCGCTCCGTTGATGCCGATCACATACAACGGCGAGCCGGTGGCGATTCCCAACCGCTTACGCTGCCCCACGGTGAAGTTGTGGATGCCGTCGTGATGGCCGACGACTTCACCGCTCGTAGTTACCAGGTCGCCGCTGGTGTCCGGCATCGATTCGCCCTGGTCGGCAAGGTACGCGTCAAGAAACTGCTTGTAATCGCCGCCGGGGATGAAGCAGATCTCCTGTGAGTCGGGCTTTTCAGCGAGCGCCAGTCCCTGCTCTTGCGCCAGCGCGCGCACATCCGGCTTCTTGTAACTACCGAGCGGAAACAGGCTCCGGCTGAGTTGTTCCTGCGTCAGGCCAAACAGGAAATAAGTCTGGTCCTTGCTGGCATCGGCGGGACGCTTGAGAATCCAGCGATTGCGTGTTGGGTCATACTCGTTGCGCGCGTAGTGCCCGGTGGCGATGCGCTCCGCGCCAATCTGCCGAGCAGTGTCCAGCAATTGCGCGAACTTGAGATGGTTATTGCAGAGCGTGCAGGGGACTGGCGTGCGTCCGCTGAGATACTCCCGCACAAACGGCTGTATGACATCCTGTTCAAACCGGTCCTGCTGGTTCACAACGTAGTATGGAATGCCGAGGTGCTCGGCCACGCGTCGAGCGTCGTACACATCGTCGAGCGAGCAGCAGCGGCCTTCGCTGGTCTCCGGCATCCCCAGCTTGCCTGCGAGCCTGCGCTGGTTCCATAGCTGGAGGGTCAGGCCGACGAGGGTGTACCCTTCGGTCTTGAGCATGGCGGC
>JAJYGR010000188.1 GCA_021790655.1 Acidobacteriota bacterium
GCGCTTTAAAAGATTGCCCAATTCTCGAAAGCCTGGACGGAAAGGAGTTCTCATGACCAACCGTACCTGGAAGCAGAACCTGCTGGCCGCACCTGGAATAGGGCTATTGTTGCTGCCGAAGATTGCCTGTCCCGCCTGCTGGCCCGCCTACGCGGGACTGTTGTCCTCTATCGGCCTCGGCTTTCTGGTTCCGAACCTGAGGTACCTACTGCCTTTGACAGTTGTCTTCCTCTTGATTGCTATCGGGACATTGGCGTTTCGCGCGTGCCGAAGGCGCGGATATGTGCCATTTATTTTGGGGATGATCGCAGCCGGCCTCATCCTGCTCGGCAAATTTTCCATGGCTTCCAATCCAATCTTGTACGTCGGATTGTGGCTGCTCATTCTGGCCTCTGTCTGGAACAGTTGGCCCGTAACTTCCCGTTGCATCTGCGCCCCAGCAGCGGAAAGCTCCATTCAGCCGGGGCGCTCAAGGAGAAATAAAATGACCGTCAACAAAAGAAAAGTGGAAGTCTTCAGTGCAGGGTGCGGGGTGTGCGACGAGACAATCGCACTCGTCCAGACCCTGGCGTGCGGATCATGCGACGTGGTTGTCCATGACATGCACCAACCCGAAGTAGCCGCAAAAGCCAAACGCTATGGCGTGCATACTGTGCCTGCTGTCGTCGTAGATAGCAAACTCGCGGAATGCTGCTCTGGCCGTGGACCGCATGAATCCGCGTTGCGCGCTGCTGGAATCGGCGCTCAACTCTGAACCGCATTGCCAATGAGTCGGGCGTGGCGTTTACAGACAACCGTACACCGCGCCCGCCTCATGGTGAGCGAGATCCTTCCTCAACGGTCGGTGACTTCTGCCGTTCCGACTCAATCCAGAGCTTTCATTCGCTACTCGTTCACGCCGGAGTTCTTCTCCATGCCCGATCAGGCCCGCCATTCCGTCGCTGAACAAGGCCATGGTGTTGACCCTGGCGCGTTAGGAGTTTCTCACCCACCGGGAGGATTTGAGGCGGCTGATGTCGCAGCAAAATCAGAATGCCCACTGCCAACCTAACCGGACTGCCCAGCGCATCTGAAGTTGAGGTCCGTCCAAGGACTGGAAGATGGGCTTGTCGGCGTCTACGAAGAATTCGTGACCTTTCAAGAACCCTTCAGTCGGGTTCAGTCTCATCCCGAATGTGAGGTCGATGAGTCTTCCGCCTTGGAGTGTAGGGTCCTTTGTCGGCTCATTTATTGGGTTGAGGGCCGCATCCGCGCCATGGATGTTTTGCCATACATTGCCATTGGCGCGCGCCGATAGACTCAGCCACGGAGTCAACTGCCGCGCGCCCCAGATACTCGGCTGATAGCGATTACCCAACCTGTAACCATTGCTGTTCCTGCCTACCCGCAGCGTCGGAATGAACTCCGCTCCCCAGCCCCAGGGCAGCGCTTGACCGAGGTAGGTGAAGCCGGGGATAAGCGAGACCGTCCCCGACCCTTGCTGCATCGGATACTCCAGCCTCATCCCTCCCATCGTCCGGTTGATGGAGCCGGTCGGAAGCCCGATTCCGGCGTTCAGCAGCAACCGATGCCGGAGGTCTTTCCGCGCGTACAGGGAATAAAGGCCGCTGAGTCCAATGTCGCCAATTCCATTGGTTTGTTCGCTGAACCGCGTACCGTCGCGGGTGACATGGTTCATCAATTTGCTGGAGTAAGGAACCATGGCCATGAACGTGAGCTTATCGGTTGGGGAGTACATGACAGTCCCCATCTGCATTTGCATCGTCATGTTGGTCGGCGCCACCGCGAACTGCCGCAGAACTGCCACATTGCTGATGGGGTCGGTCCCGACAAGATTGCCATCGAATTTGTAAAACGTGACCTGATAACCCACCATCCATTTCCCAGCCTGTCCCACCATGATTCCGGGCGGAATGAGACCGGGGGCACCCATCTTGTCGTTACCCATGCGCGGTTGCGCGGTTGACCTCATCGCGTTCCCGTCCGGCGTGGGTGTGGTCGCCATCGACGGCGCACTCTGTACGCCACCAGCAGGGTACGTACCCTGCGAGGACTGAGTGAATGCTTGAGTATTGTTGCTTTGGGATGATTGCTGACCGCGCGCGGGCGATGCGCAGGTGACCAACAGGGTGCAGTAGGCTAAGGCAATCAAGACGAACTTTCGGAGCGCACCGCAAAATCTCTGCATGTGTCTTTCCTATAGGTATCTTTTCGTTACGGCAATGCTGTGCCACCCAACGAACTGATACTGCATTCATATACACCTCAAAACGAGGCCACACCAGCAAGACGGAAAACTCTGAGCACGCTGCAATGTCTCAGCGGCGCTTCTTATGAATGATGCATGTGATTGTGATCCTGTTCGTTCGGGTGTCCAGGCTGCTTGCTCATCATGCGCAACATCTCTGGACCTCCCGTGCGAAGAAAGCGCCAACTGAGCAATGCAGCAATGACCAGAAAAACAATATTGAGCCAGGTTGTGTAATTCCAATGAATGCTTTCTTCGGCGACCCGTATGGAGCGTTCGTGGGGAATGAGATGCAGCAGGCCGAATATGAACTCGACTGCTAGCGCCGCTACAGACATGGAAAAATAGAAAATGACAGTAAGAAATGCCGTCATCTTCAGCCCGTAGTATTTGCGATAGATATCGAGAATGGGCAGTACGATGAGATCGGCAAAAAGGAAGGCAACCACGCCGCCGAAGCTGATGCCGCCGTTCCACAATACGGCTGCCAGCGGAACATTGCCCACCGAGCAGACAAAGGAAATCACGGCGACGATGGGACCGACCAGTGGACCCCAGAACTTTGCCAACAGCGGATGACCTTCCAAAAAGAATCCTTGCCAGAAATGCTTCGGCACCCAGGCACTGAGCGCACCGGCAATGAGCAAACCGACCGCAATGTCCACCCAGAGCGAGGCCCAATCCATTACAAAGAAATGGCTGATGGCCGTGCGGCCTTTTTGTGAAAGCATCCGCTGCCAGAGAGTGCCTTCATGCACACTCATGTCCATCGCTGCGTGGCCTTCCATGCGCCCGGCAATCCCTTTTTCCGCTTGCGTCCGTGCAGCTTCGACGAGCTTCGGCGAAAGGAAGAACTTGAACAGCAGTACCAGAACGGCGATCATCAACGGGCCGCCGGTGAATTCGGCGAGCGTGAACTGCCATCCCATCAGCACGGCGAGCAAAATCCCCAGTTCCAACACGAGATTCGTAGAGGCGAACTGGAAGGCCATCGACGCTGTGAAATTCGCTCCCTTGCGAAACATGGATCGCGCCAGCGCCACGGCTGCATAGGAGCAGGAGGAGCTTGCCGCTCCCAGCCCACACGCCAGCACAATGGTGCGCGGCGAATCGTCCGGTAGTAGCTTGGACATTTCCTCTTTGGATACGACAGCCTGAATGACAGCGGAAAGCGTAAAGCCCAGAATGAGCGCCCAGAGAATCTCCCAGGCCATAATGCCTGCCATCATCAAAGCGTGCATAATTGCCGCCAGCATACTTCCTCCATCGGGCAAGTGAACCGTTGTCATCCGGTCATTGCATGGGCATCTTCATACTGTTCTTGTCTTTCATATCCATCTTGGATGTAGCGGACGAAGAGTTTTCGTTTGGCGAACTACCAGCGACTGCTTTCCAAGCATCGGAAACCTGCGGTGGCAGTTTATCCATGTGACTTAAGAACGCGGTCACCTGCCACATCTCCTGTTCGTTGAGGACCTGCTTCCAAGCGGGCATTCCACTCAGGCGTATGCCATGCTGGATGATGTAGAAGTTCTGGTTTTCAGGCATGTCCGCCGTGTCCTCGACGAACTGTGGCGCACGAGGATAGAGCGAATCTGCAAGCATTCCGTGAGGGTGATGGATGTCGCCATGACAGCTTGCGCAGTTTGTCTGATACACCTTCATTCCAGCGATCAGATTGGCATCCGTGGGTTGCACTGGATTCTGTACGTCAGGAGCGCGCCGATCCACAGCGGCATCGAGCGAAGGCATCGCGATCCTGCGTTCCAGAGAATTGACCGGTATGTCTGCCCGCGGGTCCATCAGCCCAAAGCGCACGCAGAGGAACCCAGCCCCCAGCACGACAACCACCGCTATCACAAATCCAAGAAAAACCTTTCGCATGGAAACCCTCCATAAATTTTGAAGCGTAATGAAGTATCTACAACCGAGCTTGCTACCATACCGGAGATCGAAGTGCCTCTCAATACCAGAGTCGTAGTCCGAATACGAAGCGAGGATCGCTGGTGGTTTCTCTCGCCTGTTGCGCATAGCGGGCCGTATTGCCATATTTCCCGTTATAGGCAAAGCCGACATAAGGCCCGAATTTTCGGCTGATTTCATACCGCAAGCGAACCCCGGTATCCAAATCCGAGAGGCCCGATCCAATCTGACGCGCCGGGTCATCCTTGTTGTAGAAGTTCAACTCGGCTTCCGGCTGCACGATCCACCGCTGCGTCAGCAAGAGATCGTAGGAGCCCACGAGGCGACCCGCAACATTGCCGCCGTCGCGGATATAAAAAGTTGGCGCAAACTGAAAGAAATATGGGGCCAACCCTTCGATGCCCACGGCTGCCCAGGCGCGCTTTGGACCTGAATCCAGGTCGGCGCGGACACCAGCCTGTGCGTCGAAGTACCTCATATGAGGAATTGGGCGATCGTACAGAGCTTCATGATCCCCATCGCTGACGGTAGTGTTCGTGCTGAAGCCCTCCGATTTGAGCCAGAGTTTGTTCATATCGGTGCCAACCCACGCCTCGCCATCCCAGCGCAATTCGTTGTCCGGGCCATTGGTGCGGTTCTCGAACTGGTCCAGGAGAATGTGATAGAAAATCTGGTTGTCCATGACCGGTGGCTCCATAGCAGGCACGGTGGCATTGGCTCTGGCCGCCGGTTCTGTTGCTGACATCTGCGCTCTAGCTGCCGGTGTAAGGAAGAACGACAGCAGGACAGCAAAGACAGCGCTGCCGACATGGAAACCATGTTTTTTCCGAGATGCACTGCGATTGGAATTCGCGCGAATCCTCATGACACCACCACCGTTCGGAACATGCCAGCCTCCATGTGATAGAGCAGGTGACAGTGATAAGCCCAACGTCCTGGCGTATCGACACTGACCAGATAGCTAAGGCGCTCCGCCGGCTTCACGATGATGGTGTGTTTGTAGGGATTGAACTCTCCGTGCCCATTCTCCAACTCACTCCACAATCCATGCAGGTGGATCGGATGTTCCATCATGGTGTCGTTGATGAGTACGAACCGCACCCGCTCGCCAAGTTTCAATTCAATCGGCTGCGCACTGGAAAATTTCTGGCCGTTGAATCCCCAGATGTAGCGATCCATGTTTCCGGAGAGGTGGAGTTCGATCTCACGAGTTGGCGGTCTTCCATCCACGCCACGGTAGCGGGCGCGCAGATCGGCATACGTCAGCACGCGCCGTCCGTTGCCGCTGAGTCCAACCCCAGGGTCGTTCAACCTCTCGCTTACCTGCATCGGCACGTTGTCCACTTGAGGACCAACGTGCATTTGCACGGGATTGGAAGGCTTGAGACTTGCTTCGGCGTTCGCATTGCCGGACATTGCCATGATAGGCATCGTCGTCGGACCCGGCTGCGGAAACGGTGTTGCGCCAGATCGGCTGCCCATCTCCATGCCGCGCATGCTTTGCATGTCGTCATGCGCGCTTGGCATAGCAGGCTTCCCCGCATTGGAACTCATATCCATGCCTGCCATGCTCTGGTTGCCCATGTCCATTCCGGCCATGCTTTGTTTCTCTGTTTCCGCCGCATTTTTGCTGGACGCAGCCATGTCGCTCTTTTTCATTCCGTCCACGCCGGACATATCCATGCCTGCCATCCCTCCCTTCTCCCCCGCCATGTTTCCCATGCCCATGTCCACCATCGTGCGCATGGGACGCGGGTCCATCGGAGGAACGGCGGCAGTCGTGCCCAACCTTGGAGTGAGTGTGCCGCGCGCATAGCCGCTGCGATCTTCCGCCTGCGCGAAGATCATGTAAGCTGCATTTTCTTTCGGTTGCACGATCACGTCGTAAACCTCTGCGACGCCCATTCGAAATTCATCCACTGTCACCGGCTCTACGTCGTTACCATCAGCTTGCACTATGGTCATTTGCAGGCCGGGTATACGCACATCGAAAAAGGTCATCGAAGAACCGTTGATGAAACGGAGACGCACTCGCTCGCCGGGTTGGAACAGACCGGTCCAGTTCGCGTTCGGAGCATTCCCGTTCAGCAGGTAGGTATAGGTTGCACCCGAGACATCGGACAGGTCCGTCGGACTCATGTTCATGTGAGCCCAGGTAAGGCGATCGGAAGCTGTGGCCGCGAGACCTTTCTTTTTCGCGGCGGAGAGAAAGTTGGGAACAGTGAGCCGATGATAGTTGTAATAGTCGCTTTGTTCTTTCAGGTTGCTGAAGATGGTCTCCGGATTGGTGTCCGTCCAATCGGACAGAAAGATCACGTATTCTCTGTCGAACTCAATGGGATCTTTGCCGCTCCGGTCGACGATGAGCGCGCCGCTGAGTCCCGTCTGCTCCTGAAAGCGGCTGTGGCTGTGATACCAGTAAGTACCGCTCTGCTCCACTGGGATGCGATAGTGGAAGGTCTCACCGGGCGCAATGCCGGGATAGCTCAGCCCTGGAACTCCGTCCATATCTGCTGGCAGACGTATCCCGTGCCAATGAATCGAAGTCGGAGTCTTCAACCGGTTCGTCACAGCGATTGTTACAGTGTCACCTTCCCGCCACCGCAGGGTCGGTCCCGGCACGGAGCCGTTGATTGCAGTGGCTATCGAACGGCGTCCGGTGAAATTCACGGGCAAAGAGTCGATGGTGAGCTCAAAATGTTTTCCCGTAAGTATTTCCGGGCTGTGTGGAGCAGTTTCGCCAAATGCGGGCCATCCATTCCCGTCGAGGGCGGCAATCGCCCCACCGATAGCCAATCCTTGAACGAAACGGCGGCGGCTCATAGGCACGATACTTCGACCGTCCGCTTGATTATCTTTGTGCATGACTTCTCCTGGTGGCATTCCGGCCCAAACTCAATGAACCCTGCGGTTGCGTTGGTTGGCCCGCAACGAGGCGACATATTGGCATGGATCGGAACAAGCTAAGGATTTCTATGAGGGGCAGAATCGCAGAGTTTCGCTGTTTCACCAGCAGAACTCGACGCGTGCATCCCTGCAGAGAGATAAAGGAGGGTCAGGACTAGACGCGAAAACTCGAAATGATAGGGTCGAAAGTCGGGATGTTGTGCGTGCTTCGATCCGTCTTCCATCGCAAGGAAGTGGCAATTGGAATGGGTCTGGTGGCAGCATTCAGTACCGTTACACACAGAGACGACAAGCCAAATTCATAAACGGCACGGCTCTGCAATGCCCAATCGTTTTTGCAGATGTGACTGGTGCATGGTTGGGACGGAGTTGCTGTATTAACCCCTTCGTGACCAGCAAGGGGCCGGGATGCCGTGCCCTGACAATGCGCCATACCGACCATGGGGCCAGCGGAGTCCATGAGAGCCATCGCCCCGCAGCGCACATCGCAGGCTGAAGCAAATGCCTGCATGCTCACAAGCAAAAGCAACAGCATCGACCATGTAATTTTACGCACCATCTGCTTTTTAAAATACACCTTCCAAAGTTTGATGCACAAACGAGGGACGACAAATGACATCAGGCCGCCTTTCTCTTGGGAAAACCCCGTTTGTCAAGGCAATTCAATTGCGTCATAACGTTCGCAGGTAAATGCAACATTAGAGCGGCCTAAGAAAGCGTTCCTCAAATGTGGCCTGCACATGCAGTCAACGATTAGCCTATGCTTCAATTGGACTACATTTCCTGTGGCCTCACCATCAGTTCGACCATTCTGGTTGGCCGCAAACGCTGGGAGGGAGGGAGGGATGGATCGTCGCTGCTCTGAACAGCGTTCTCATTTGCTTCATTGGATGGAACACTTCGCAGTTGGGCTTCATTCCCGCCAATGTCTTTTGCCTTGCTTTTGTATGCGTACAACCTCCGGGAATGGTCGAAAGTTTCCACCCCAAAAACTTAAGCCCAGCAAATTATTAGCAGGCACGCATACCTTGCAAGAATGGATGCCGCTAACGTATGAAAGGCGCTTTTTGCGGATGTTTCCTCGGATTGCCCCAGTTGAAGTAGTGCCCAATGATGCCTTTCACGATCAGATGGTCCGTGGAGGCGGTCGCACCCCAGCCAGCGCCAATATTGACCTCCCACTTCGGCGAGAGGAAAAGATTGATTACAGGAAAAAACTGTTGTTGCTGATTGTGCAATGAAACGAAATGCCCAAACTCTCCGTAATATGCGTAATACTCAATGCCAAAGTTGTAATACTTATTGGGTTGGTACGTCACGGTAGCTGCTGGCCCGAAGGTCAATCCTCGGGGAGAGACATCGCGGTAGTATGTCTGGGTCTGTTGTGGAGTGTAGTTACGCGGCGGGGAAACCGGATGACCCCAGTTCATCGTGGTATTGACGGACCAGTACCATTTCCCACGGGTCTGATCGATGATCGGCATGATTGTCCAAGACCAGGTGGGATTAGCAAACTCCGGACGGGCGTACCCGACCTCATTGGAAAGACTTAAGCCCACGGGCAAATGCCAACTAAGGGGCGCGCGCACACGCGGGCGGATGTGGTCCCCAACCCATTGCACACCGTTGCCATTTTTTTCTGCTGTGAAAATATAGAAACCGAGTTCTGACCACTTCGTAAGGCCCTGCGTCAGTTCTATCGTTTCATGCTCCTGGCCCTGGGTCGGCAGCATCCCATACTGCGTCGTGGTACTGCCTTCCACGGTATAGTTGCTGTGCAATTCTGTCAGTAGGGTCTTGGGAGCCATGGTCTCCGAAGGATAGACCTGGATTTCATAGTTGTTCTGCGCTTGCGCAGATCGAGGACATGCCAAAAGGAACAACGTAAGAATTGGTATGCCTATCGGAAAGCTAATGTCCAGAAACGCAACCATGGAACGGATCATTATTTCCATTTTGTCATGCGTAAACACATAACAGGCATAGATGAAGACAATTTCATGCCCCCCACACCTTGCGCTCCTCGCCATGCAATAAGTCGGGCAGCATGTGCTTCCGCCACGCTGCCCGCCGAACTCGCCACGCGTCGCGAAGTTAAGAATGCTCGAACGATTGCACTTCTATGAACGGTTGCACTTCTATGAATGTGATATGCTGAAACTGTGATGGGGCTTGCCAAAACCGGGGTTCTGGTTCTTATGCTCCTGATTGGAGGAGCGCCGCTCGTCGCTTGCACGTTGCCCTTTGGCACGCTCACTCCCGCAGAACAGGCCTGTTGCCGCACAATGGCATCGCAGTGCGGAGGCGCTCAAATGCCAGCGTCGCACTCTTGCTGCAAGTCCAGTGTGCCGTCATATCAAATTGCGACATCGAAATCCCCGGTTCAGATCTCCTACCAGGCGCAAGTTCAGTATCTAGTAAGAGGGGATTTGAAGCGCCTTCTGCCAACCGCATCCTCCCATCTCCCGGCAATCGACCATTCTCCGCCTGAAGCGCATTTGTTCTCTCCTTCCATTTTAAGAATCTAGACTCCCTCGTCTTTCGTGCGGATAGCGCTTCCGCGCTCTCATCCGCACAGATATCCAAACAGGACATAGAAGGCTAAATACGTTCTCCTAGGATTGCACGGCTTGTGCCGCGAATCCAGGCGACGCGATACGCCCGATCATGCGTAGATCTTCAAGCGAGCGTGATCTGTCCTTCAGGATTTCAGCGGATGCAGACGCTCATCGTCGACTAGGCATTCTTTCATTTTGCCTCAAGTCGCGCCAGCTCGCTTCGTCCACAAGTTAGGAGCCAGATATGAAGCGCATCGGCAATATCTTCGCGCTCACATTCTTTGCAATGGACCATGGCGGCCCTTGCAAAGGTTTCCGTCGCATCGGCAACTCAATAAAGGAGAAGTGGACGATGACATAACAATAGAGAACTCTATCTGTGAGAATAGCCGCCAGCCTGATGATCGCAGCTACAGGATTGGCGCAGCAACCCAGCACCAATAACAGCTTACTAAAGGAGAACAAGACCATGAAACAACAATTGAAAACTCTATCTCTGACAATAGCCGCCAGCCTGATGATCGCAGCTACAGGATTGGCGCAGCAACCCAGCACCAATAACTCTCAGCCAATGCAGAGCATGCAAGGCATGCAGATGCAGAATGGCCAAATGCACAATGGCAAAATGTCAATGAATCAGATGATGCAGGGTTGTCACAAGCACATGCAGTCCATGATGAAATCGAACGCGCAAACCACGAAAGACATCGAAGCGGCGAAGCAATCCAATGATCCGGCGAAGATGCGGGCAGCGCTCGATGAAGCTGAAAAGGCCCTCAGTCCGATGAATGAGCACATGAAAGGCTGCATGAAAATGATGAAGATGATGCAGAACATGCATGGCAAGGGAGGCATGATGGGCATGCAAAACAACGAGCAGAAAGGTACACCACAAAACTAGTCCATCCGGCAACTCGGCTGGCCGGAACTGCGATGGAATGGCCGTTTCTGAGGGACGGCCCGCCCATCATCCTAATACCGCTTTGCTAATCCAGCTTTTGTCTGCCGCAGGTTGGAAAGGAATACGAATGAATGTGAAGGATGTAGTGATTATCGGCGCCGGCCCTGCCGGGCTGAGTGCGGCCCTGATCCTTGGCCGCTGTCGCCGTAACGTGTTGGTTTTTGATACGGAGCAATACCGGAATGCTGCATCACACGCACTGCATGGATTTCTTAGTCGTGACGGCATCGCTCCCCTCGAACTGCTAGAGATCAGTCGCGAACAGATAAACCGCTATCGCACGATTGAGTTACGCAAGATCGAGGTCGTGGCGGCCAAGAGAAGCGGACCGCATTTTGAAGTCCAGCTTGCTGGGAATTCGATGGTCTTCTGCCGCAAGCTCCTGATCGCCACGGGAGTGGTAGATATCCTCCCACCTATCGAAGGCATCGAGTCTTTCTACGGACGTAGCATATTTCACTGCCCCTACTGCGATGGCTGGGAGTTTAGGGATGCACCAATCGCGATATACGGTCGAGGCGAGCATGGAAGAGGGCTTGCGTTGGAACTCACGGCATGGAGCCGAAACCTGGTGCTATTGACCGATGGACCCGATGAACTCACACCACACGACATGGAGCGGCTTAGATCCCACTTCATCAAGACACGTCATGAGCGGATAGTCGGCCTCGAAGGAAGAGACGGAATGTTGCAGCAAATTGCCTTGGAAACGGGAGGCAAGATTGCATGCCACGCCATGTTCTTCAGCACCGGGCAGCACCAGCATTCCCCTTTGGCTCAAGCGCTTGGTTGTGAGTTTACTGAAAAAGGAGCGGTGGCGACTGGAAAATACGAATCCACGAATGTCCCTGGTTTGTATGTGGCGGGAGATGCCTCTCGCGCGGTACAGCTTGCGATTGTTGCCGCGGCAGAAGGTGCGGAAGCCGCGTTCGCAATCAATACAGATCTACTTAAAGAAGATATTGCGGGGCCGGAATAGGTTGGCACATTACTGTTTTCAAGATTGGAGATTGCCTATGAACGTGGCCCGGTTCCTGACTACCACGCTCGTACTCGCGACGGTGCTTGCCGCATTCGGGCAAGAGAGACCGTCAAGTACGCCCACACCGCTGTCTCAGCTTCTGGCTGAGGCGAGCGCCAACAATTCACAGATATCGGCGGCCACCCATAGCTGGCAAGCGGCAAAGGATGTCCCGCGTCAGGTGACGACGCTGCCCGATCCCACCCTAACTTATCAGAATTTGGGTGTAGGCAGTCCCAAGCCTTTTGCCGGATACACGACGAGCAATTTCGCCTACATCGGGATTGGCGCGTCGCAGGAGTTGCCGTATCCGGGCAAGCTGCGTCTGCGTGGCGAGGTTGCCAAGCGAGATGCCGATGTTAAAGAAACCCAACTGTATGTCGCCAGAACCACTGTTGCCGATGCGGTAAAAGCGGACTATATACAGCTTGCCTACATGCAGAAGACCTTGGGAATCCTACTTGAAAACCAGCGTGTTATGGACCAGCTTATCCAGGATGCGACCGCCCATTATCAGGTAGGCCAGGGTCTGCAGGAAGACGTTTTGCAGGCGCAGGTGGAGCGGACGAAGATCGTCCGCGAAATCACACTCCACCACCAGCAAGTAGGACAGATTGAAGCCAATCTCAAAGGACTGCTGCATCGAGACCAAGACTCTCCAGATATCGTGACGGAAGATTTGGTGGAAAGCCCTCTGCTGCCTACCTCTACTGAACTGCTGCAGACGGTGCGGGGGCACAATCCTCAAGTCCAGGTGGATGCCAGTTCCATCAGCAAGCAGGATGCGGCGCTGGCTTCCGCCAGACGTGAGGGGAAACCGGATTTCGATCTGGCCTACATGTACCAGAAGACCGACCCAAAATATTCCGATTACTACATGTTTACTCTCAATGTTCGCCTGCCACGGCGGAGACGCGTGCGGGCCGAGGTGGCCGAGACTGCGGAGATGCTCGCACAGTCGAAGTCAACCTTGGATGCGGACCTGCAACAGCAGCTTGCAGAAGTGAAGCAGCAATATGTGACGGCCTCCAGCGACAGCGAGTTGCTGAAGGAGTACCGCGAAGGGCTCATTCCGCAGTCGGACGCAGCGTATCGTTCCACGCTGAACGCCTACGCCGCCAATCGAGACCAGTTTACCCATGTACTGCTTTATTTCGTGAATGTTCTCAACCTCAAGCTCGACGAAGCGCAAGTGCTTGCGGAGCATGAAACTGCACTGGCCCACTTGGAAACTCTGACAGGAGCGACACTGCGATGAACAAATATGTGGTCCGCACTTCTCTCGTATGGATTGGCATTGTCGTGATCGCCATTGCCGGATTTCTCTTCTACCGCTCCCACAAAGCTGCAACGACTGCAAAGACAAACTCATCCATGAAGTCATCCGGGTCTTCGGATGAGCAGCCGGTGGCGGAAGGCCCGGCGCCGACCCCTGCATCCCAGTCAGGGAGCACGCCTGCCGCGGGCGAATCTCCAACCGGAACCACCGCGAAAACGCCGATGCAGACGCCGTTGACACCGGTCCAGATCACGCCGCAAAGGATGCAGAGCATTGGGGTCCAAGTCGGCACGGTTGAGTATAAGCATCTCGACAACGATGTCCGAGCCACCGGAAACGTCGATATCGACGAGCGCTTGCTTTCCTATGTGCAGGTGCGCTTCCCTGGGTACATCCGCAAAGTGTTTGCAAATGCGACGTATTTGTATGTGCGCAAAGGCGAGCCGCTTTTCACTATCTACAGCCCCGACCTGGTCGCGACGCAGCAGGAGTATCTGCTGGCTAAGCAAAACCAGAAGGCTTTAAGTACGAGTACCGTCGATGGAGTCGCGGCTGGGGCGGCGGCGCTTTCAGCGGCTGCGGAACAACGCCTGCAACAGTGGGAGGTGCCGCAGAGTGAACTGACAAGACTCAAGGAAACGGGCAAGCCTATTGTCGACCTGACCATCAACTCGCCGGTTTCGGGTTACATCACGGAATACAACGCGCTGCCGAATATGTATGTGGAGCCTTCGACCCGCCTCTACACCGTCGCCGATCTATCGAGGGTTTGGGTCTACGCGCAGGTGTTTCAGGATGACATCGGAAGACTGAAGCCGGGAGATGCGGTCGAGATCACCGTCGATTCATATCCGGGACAGACATTCTCCGGGAGGATTGCTGACATCCTGCCCCAGGTTGACCTGGCAACGCGGACCGTGCGCGTTCGGTTAGTGATTGCCAATCGTGGTCTGAAGCTCAAGCCCGGCATGTTCGTGAATGTCGACCTGAAGTCTCCATTGGGCCGTCAGCTAGTCGTTCCGGCATCCGCAGTCTTTCAAACGGGAACACGCTCGTTGGTGTTCCTCGATCAAGGCGATGGCAACCTCGATCCGACGGAGGTGGTACTTGGTCCACGCGCAGGAGATGAGTTTGTCGTGTTGAAGGGGCTCAAAGCCCACCAGAAGATTGTCACCTCGGCGAACTTCCTCATCGATTCGGAAAGCCAGCTCCAGGCCGCAGCCGGTTCGTTTGCTCCTCCTCCGCCCGGCGCGGGAAGTGACAACTCCGCACCGAGCACGCAAGCCAAAATCGATTTCACCACCGACCCCAATCCACCTCATAAAGGCGGCAATACCTTCCGCGTCAAGCTCACGAATACATCGGGCGCGCCGATTCCCGGAGCGCAGGTGGCTGTCACGTTCTATATGCCCGCGATGGCCGCAATGGGTATGTCCGCCATGAAGACGACGGTCACGCTCAGCGACAAAGGCAACGGTTTGTATGAAGGCCAAGGCGATCTTGGCTCCGGCGGCAGTTGGCAGACCACAATCACCGCGCAGCACAACGGGAAAATGCTGGCGACCAAAATGCTCCATGTAAACGCAGACGGAGGCATGTAACCGTGATTTCAAAAATCATTGAAGTCTGCGCCCGCAACCGCTTCCTCGTATTCACTGCGGTGCTGTTCCTGACACTTGCCGGTATCTGGTCGCTGAAACATGTTCCTGTCGATGCATTGCCGGACATCTCGGACGTGCAGGTGATTGTCCATACGCGCTGGGCGGGTGAACCGCCGGATGTCATCGAAGATCAGGTCACCTATCCGCTCGTCACCGCCTTCCTCTCTGCTCCGCGCGTGCAGGCCGTGCGCGCGCAGACCATGTTCGGCGACTCCTACGTTTACATCGTCTTCAAAGATGGCACGGACCTCTACTGGGCACGGTCGCGAGTGCTTGAATACCTGCAGCAGATCAGCGGTCGGATCCCCGCCAACGTTCATCCGGTGATTGGGCCGGATGCCACCGGCGCGGGCTGGGTCTATGAGTACGCGATTGTGGACAAGAGTCACAACCTGAACCTGGCTGACCTGCGCACGCTGCAGGATTGGCACTTGCGCTATGAGTTGGAGACGGTGCATGGGGTAGCCGAGGTTGCGACCATCGGCGGCTACGTGCGCCAGTATCAGGTGCAGCTTGATCCGAATAAGCTGCGTGCCTACGGAATCCCTTTGTCCACGGTGATCGACAAAGTCAAGCAGAGCACGAACGAAGTCGGCGGACGAGTGCTCGACCAAAGCGGCGCGGAGTATATGATCCGCGGCCTCGGCTATCTTCGCTCGCTCGACGATCTTCGATTGGTTGCAGTCGGCAGCAAGAATGGGACCCCCGTGCTGGTTCGCGATGTCGGCACCGTCTCGTATGGCCCAGATATTCGCGAAGGAGTTGCCGAATGGAATAGCGACGGCCAGACGGTCGGCGGAATCATTGTTATGCGTCAGGGTGAGAACGCTTTGAAGGTAATTCAAGGCGTCAAGCAGAAACTGCGCGAGATCGCGCCTTCACTGCCTCCGGGCGTCGAAATCATGTCCGGCTACGACCGCTCCGGCCTGATCGAAGCATCGATCAAAACGCTCCAGCGCGATCTGCTGGAAGAAGTGATTATTGTCAGCCTGCTCATCATTGTTTTTCTGTTCCACTTCCGCTCGGCGCTCATCGCCATCATCGCGTTGCCCATTGCCCTACTGGTATCGTTTCTGCCGATTTACTTTCTCGGCGTCACATCGAACATCATGTCGCTGGGCGGTCTAGCGCTCGCCATCGGAGTTCTTGTCGATGCGTCGATTGTGATGATCGAGAATGGCTATCGCCATCTGTCGGAACGGCAGCAGGACAGCAAAACTCCAGTGACAGAACCGGAACGCCGCACCGTTTTGATCAAGGCGGCCAAGCAGGTCGGTCCGGCGCTGTTCTTTTCGCTGCTGATTATCATCGTGTCGTTCCTGCCGATTTTTATGCTCCAGGCGCAGTCGGGACGCATGTTCCGCCCCCTGGCGTGGAGCAAGACGCTCTCCGAAGCCTGCTCGTCCATCCTTGCCATCACTCTGGTTCCGGTGCTGATGGTGATGCTGATCCGTGGACGGTTGCGGCCGGAAAGCGCCAATCCTATCTCCCGTGTTACGCAGGCCATCTACCGTCCAATCCTCCGCTTCTGTTTCCGATATCGCAAGCTCACCATTCTCGTCAACGTGATCTTCCTGCTCGTGACCCTTCCACTCGCCCTTCGCCTGGGCAGCCAGTTCATGCCGTCGCTGTTTGAAGGTTCGACGCTGTACATGCCCACGGCGCTGCCGGGGCTGTCCATTGGACAGGCCACAGTGCTGCTGCAAGAGCAGGACAAAATTCTGCGAAGTTTTCCTGAGATTGAGAGCGTCTTTGGCGCAGTCGGACGCTCCGACAGCGCCACCGACAATGCTCCGCTCGATATGTTCGATACCACGCTAATGCTCAAACCGCGCAATCAATGGCCCGCAGGCATGACCTACGACAAGCTTATTCAGGCAATGGATGCCAAGCTACAGTTTCCCGGACTTTCCAACACCTGGACTATGCCAGTTGAAAATCGGCTGGATATGGAATTGACCGGCATTAAAACACCGCTCGGCATCAAGGTGCAGGGAACCACTGTAGACGGCATCCAGCAACTCGCTTCCCAGATTCAGACTGTCCTTTCGAGCATGCCGCAAGTCAGCTCTATTTTTGCCGAAAAGGTGGCGGAGGGCTTTTATGTCAACATAGCGGTCAATCGAGAGGAGGCTGCGCGCTACGGTCTGACCATCGCGGATGTCCAGACTGCTGTGTCCTCCGGAATCGGGGGAGAGGACATCGCCGAGAACATCCAGGGACGGGAGCGCTATCCCATCAACGTTCGTTATCAGCAGGGCTTCCGCGACAGCATCGAAAAAATGCGAGGCGTCCTCATCGGAACGCCCTCGGGCGCGCAGATTCCTCTTGGACAGGTAGCGAGGATTTCATTCTCCAAGGGTCCGGCGCAGATCCGCGATGAAGGCGGAGCGCTGACAGGTTACATCTATATCGACCTGAAGACCACGGACTACGGCGGGTTCGTTGCGCAGGCCGATAAACAGATCCGCGACAAGCTGAAATTGCCCGCGAACTACACTTTCCAATGGTCGGGTGAATACCAGTTTGAGATGGAGGCGAAGCAGCGCCTGAAACTCATCTTGCCGATCGTTTTTTTTGTGATCTTCATGCTGTTGTACATGGTCTTTCATTCTGTGACGGAAGCGTTGGTATTGATATTTCCAACCATCTACGCCATGACCGGAGGACTCCTGCTGCAGTGGATTCTTCACTACAACTTCAGCGTCGCCGTTGCGGTGGGCTACATCGCGCTATTTGGGGTTGCCGTTGAGACCGGTGTTGTGATGGTCGTCTATCTCCACGAAGCGCTGGAACTCCGCCTGCAAACGGGAGAGCCGCTCACCAATGCAGACATAGAAGCGGCCGCAATGGAAGGAGCGGTACTGCGGCTTCGTCCCAAATTGATGACTGTGATAGCCGTCATCGCCAGCCTTGCACCGATTCTCTGGGAAACAGGGATCGGTTCCGATGTAATGAAACCAATTGCAGCACCGATTGTTGGCGGCATGATTACATCGACCATCCATGTACTGATTCTTGTCCCTATCTTCTTCGTCATGATTAAGGAACGCGCTTTGAAGCGCGGACAGCTCCATCACGACGAAAGCCAAACCGCAGCACACAGCGATCCTATCGCCCTACCGAAGGAAGGAGGGCAAACGGAATGAGCTACTATTCTCGATTCGTTTTCCCATACATAATGGAGCGGTTCTCGGCCGGACCTAATGTCGATGAGCAGCGCAGGTCGACACTCGCTCCTGCCCAGGGAGAAGTTCTGGAAATCGGCTTCGGCACGGGGCGCAACTTCTCGCACTATCCATCGCGCGAGACCCATGTGACTGCGGTGGACTGCGAAGTCTTGAGCCCTCAGCAAGTGAAACGGCGGATTGCCGGTGCTCCGGTTCCGGTCACCACAATATACCGAAATGCCAGTAATGGACTGCCCTTCGCAAACAACAGCTTCGATACTGTGGTTACGACTTGGACGCTCTGCTCCATCCGCGATGTCATTCCGGCTTTGACCGAAGTCCGCCGAGTGCTCCGGCACGATGGCAGCTATCTATTTTTAGAGCACGGAGGCAGTGATGATCCCCGTGTAGCGCAGCGGCAAAGGGTATTGATCCCTATCGTGAGGACAATCGGAGCGGGTTGCCAGATGAATCGACGCATCGACGACCTCGTCAGTCGATCGGACCTGCGGATCAGGAGCTTAGATCGTTTTGTGATGCCTGAAACGCCTCGCATTCTCGGGGAGATGTACAAAGGTGTCGCCGAGCAGCCCAGGTTTTAGATTGTAAGGAGCATTGACAGATACTTGTAGTCTTTGGCCGGAGCAGTTATATATGCAAGCAAATACCTGTAATTCGGTTGCTTGCCCGCCGTCCAGTCACACCGTTCTACTCATCAGCTCGATAGCACGAATGCTGCTCTTTGATCGAGTGTCCTATCGTTGTTTGGCCCTCGCTTCTGTCTGGGCCGTACACCCCGATCTCAGTAAAAGAGGCTATATTGCTAACTCATGGGCCATTGATTGTGGTTGGCTGATTTCCAGCGCGGAGGTTTTGCTGACCTCGGTACTGAGCTGTTGCGCCAGTCGATTGATGTCATTGGTAAAGATGGTGGCTTCATGGCTGGCGCGGGAGACGGCAACATAGCCGAAGCGCGAACTGAGCAGGTCGGGATGGACGCTGGTATCGGCGTGTATGAGGACGCGCTCGGCGGTCAGCCCCTGGGAACTGTGACTGGTGACGGCGTAGCCGTGATCGAAATGCTGGTGCTCGGCAGCATTGAATTCGATTCGGCGGTTGTCGTCGAGCCGAGCGGAAATGCGGCCATTGGGCGTGATCGATTCAATGACGGCAAGGTCGCGGTTGGCGACGCCGAGATGCTTATCCGGCGCGGTGAACTGGATGCGGTCGCCGACAGAGAATTCATGGACGACTTCACGGTAGACGCTGACGCCAGAGAGACGGCGCGGATCGTAGGTGGCAAGTTCGCCGGATTGCTTTTCGACTGTAAGCAGATTTGCGGATGAGTTGACGGCGACGATGGTGCTGTAGGAACCTGCTTCGATTCCCAAAGCTACACTGCCGCGAGCGTAACGCACGACATCACCGATTTCGTAATGATTCGCCCACGCGCGGTCCGCGCCGGTCATGTCCTGCCGCCGCACAAGGACGCGGAAGGAATGGTCATCGAGGTCGAGTTTGCCAATGGTTCGGAGTTCCTGCCGGACGGCGAGGTTCAGTTCGCGCCGGGACGCGTTGTCCGGCGAAACAATGAGTGTGTTCTCTGGCGCAGCGGCATACATGCGGGCTACAGTGCGGATACGTTCGTGCCGGTCGGAAATCTCCTGTACGCGGCCCTGCGCGCGGAGTTCGATGAGTGCCGCTGCGCTTCTGCCTCGCGCCAGCAACTCGACCGCAGATTTGAGCGCCGGGTCTTTCTGGCGGACGATCTCGTCGAGTTTTGCCGTGCGCATCCCGGCTTCTTGCAACTGCTCGAATGGACGGCCCGCCTCGACACCCTGATGCTGGCGAGTGTCGCCGATCAGCAGCACCCGATCCTGAGGCCCGAGCCGGGCAAGAAAGTCCCGCATCTGGTGGGTGCTGGCCAGGCTCGATTCATCCACGAAGTAGAAGTGCTTTGCAGATATACCATCATTCGGTTGAGCGCTTCGTGCGAGAAAACTCTGGAGCGTGCTCGCCTCAACTCCAGCTTCCCGAAGCTGTTTTGCGGCACGCGATGTGGGAGCGAAACCTTCCACTGAATAGCCCTGTACTTCAATGGCCTGACGGATCACGGACAGTGTGGTTGTCTTGCCCGCGCCTGCGACGCCCTGAATGCCCTGAATCCGGTCCGGCGAGTAGAGCACATCCTCAATTACCCGGCGTTGCGCTTGGTTCAGATGGGAATGCTGTGCTGCAAACGTGACCGCCTGCTGTTGCGACAACACGGGCGCAAGCTCCTCTTTACCCGCACGCATCCGGCTTATGATCTCCTGCTCTTCGCGGATGGTTCTGGCCGTGGTGAACTGCCGGGCAGGTGAGTTTTGTCTGCGCTGCAGTGTTTGGAATTCTCCGACCGCCATGCGGCTTTCAAGATGCGCACGAACCTGCGAATAGGTGATCTCTCCCATGCCGCGGCGCAGCGCATCGCGAACGAGCAGGCGTTCATCCACCACGGCCTCGCGCTCGAAGTTCCTGTCGCGGGCGAAGGTCAGCGATTCCCGAACTCTCTCCTGAGATCGGTTAGATGAGACGCTCTGTTCCTGTTGCCGCACTCGATCGTGCGCCGCACGAACAACCGCCTCGGCCTGATGGCCGAACTCTGCCGCCAGTTTCCGGTGAGCGGCCATGACTTCGGCAGTCGAATGAATCTCTTTACGGTCTCGCGTCGAGTGGGCTGCGATCTCGGCGGCTTCCTTGCCGTTCTTGCCGGTGCGTTCCAGGTACTCCCGAATCTGCTGGCTGCGCGGGCTGGATGCATCGAGATATTCCTGTGTGTAACCCTTGATCTCCGGCGCGCCGCTTCTGCCGGCGGTGATTTCATAACCGAGTTGGCGCAGCCGGTAGGTGAGTTCTGATTGATAGATAGCGGTGGCGAACTGCTGCGAGGCGAACAGACTCTGCGGCTGGATGGCGCGAGTTTCGCCGTTGTCCCGTTCGGTGATGTTGAAGAGGACTGCGTGGGTATGGAGTTGCGGAGCCACGTAGCCATCAACCGGACGCGCGGTGTCGTGCTCGAACTTTGCGGCGATGAATTTTCCGGTCGTCTCCGGTGGGTGATTGCCGCCGATGCGCGCCTGCGTATAGCGTTCGAGTTCCTGAAGTGCGGCAGTGACGGCTTCGCGGTGCGCCTCGCGTACCCGATAGTCGCCGCCGACCAAGGCGGTGAGCGACACAGATTTGGGTGCGGAGAAGGTCGCATCCCAACCCGCCCGATGCTCCATCGTCTGGATGGATTTCCCATCGGCATCCTTATATATGTAAGAGGTGCGCTGGCGGACAAGCTGCTCGCCGGTCTGCGGCCGCTGGCCCTGGCTCAGCCGGGCAAAGTCCTGCTCGGAGACCGGGCCGCGCAGGCCGAACTGCGCCGTCAGCCTGCCTTGCCATTCGCCTTGAACCTCGCCGCGCTGCGACCAGTAATTCTGCTCCCGCGACGTGAATTCTTTCTTGTGGTAACTCTGGGCCTGGCCGGCGGAAAGCGGCTTGGAGATGGTCAGCATGACGGTCTACTCCACTTGTTGTCCCAGCGCACTGCCGGTTGTTGTTGACGCGACCGATTCCGCCACCGTTTCGTCAGAGTCGGCGTTGGGAACCAGCGGCGGGACGATCAGATCGTCCATTGCGCGCTCGATGAATCCGGGATGCTTTTCCTTGAGATCGACAAATGGAAACGAGAAGCGCGCGACATGGTTGCCGTACTTCAGGAAGCCGCGCAGATCGTCCAACCCGGAAATTTCTGAAGGCAAAACCAGTGGCTCCGTCTGGCGATCAAGCGCGAAGTTGCGGCCTGCGCGAGAGCCGTCGTAGTGGGTTTCGCGCAGCCGTTCGATTTCGACCTCGCCGATGGCCTCGCTGACCCATTTGGCGGCGCGCGGCTCGCTGGTGCGCAGAAATATCTTGGTGGCTGGCTGCGAGAGCATGGCTTCGGCATCGTCGCCGTAGCGGGCCTCCATCTGGCTGCGGCCCTGGAAGCCGAGAACGACCGGGTTCTGCGATTTGCGGTTTTCGGTGATGGCGGTGTGCAACTGCGGTAGTCTTTGCAGACTGGCCAGCTCGTCGATGACGAACCAGACTGCCTTCTGACCGGGATCGGGTTCATTGAGAAGGCGCAATACCAGTATGTCGATCCACAGACTGATCAGCGGGCGCAGGGCCTCGCGTAGGGTGGGGCGCGAGGTGATGAAAACCCAGCCTTTCCGTGTCTCTGCCCATTTGGTCGCGGTCCATGTGGATGTTGTCTCCTCCTGTTTGGGTAGCAACCGGAAACTGTCCGCGGTCATATTGAGCGAGCCGAGTACACCTTCTCGCTGGTGCGGCGCGCGCGGATCGATGAGCGCCCAATACTCCGTCTTGCGAACACGCTGGTCGATTTCAGCGGGATTCGACATCCAGTGAACCAGCTCCGCTGGCGTGGGCAGATAGGTCAGCAGATGCGCAAAAATCTTTTGCGGCGCTTCGACAAAGAAGCGGTTGGTCACGCCCTCCGGCTGGTACATGGAGACGGCCAACGCTTTGGCTTCGGCGCGGCGGCGCAGCTCCAGCGACGGGCTCCAGAACGGCATCCGCGCGTCAAGCGGATTGAGGA
This sequence comes from Acidobacteriota bacterium, assembly GCA_021790655.1. Taxonomy (GTDB): domain Bacteria; phylum Acidobacteriota; class Terriglobia; order Terriglobales; family Acidobacteriaceae; genus JAKAAZ01. Next base: position 22,353 of record JAJYGR010000188.1, read on the forward strand.
TGATATCGCCGCGATGCGGGTCGTAGAACTGCTGGACGAACTCGCAGGCCGGGTCGTAGACGATAGCGCTTTCGCGGCGCGCCTCCACCTGCAAAAGCATCTGGCGGATGATGCTGGTTTTGCCCGATCCAGTATCCCCGACAATCAGGAAATGCTTGTTCTCGGCGTCGCGCGGAATACGCAGCGGTTGCTTGCTGCGATCCGTAGTAATGCCGATCCCGTCGCCAACGATCTCGTCGTTAAAGCCCTTCGGGCTGACGAGAATCGGGCCTTTCAATCGTCGTCCATAACGGAGGTCTTTCAGGCGGCGAATGTCCTTGGGTATCGAGAGTGGGAGCTGGATCAGAAAGGCCGCAAGCCCAAAGATGAATTGCCAAAAGAAGAATTGCGGAATGGATTGGCCTGCGTATATCCAGTGGCCGATCCAGGCGTGCAGCGCCTTGTTCGAGTAACGGCGCGGAGCCTCGCGGAAGAGCACCCGGTAGCCATCTTTGCGGGCCTGATCCGACAGTGCGAACGGCAAGGGCTTGCCAACCGCCTGCGGAGTCTTTCCGCGTTGCACATCCGCATTCAGCGCCGGGCGCATTTGCGATTTCCGGCCTTGAACCAGGACCAATTGATAGGCCCCTGAGGGATGCAACGTGCCCAGAGTTTCCGTTCGCAAATCGTACAGCAGGTAGTATCGTTCGAGCGGCGAGAGGCCGTAGGCAACGCGCAGCCAGACGAGGAATCCGGTGAAGACGACTGCGAGAAACAGCGCGCCGAGCGTGTACAGATACCCTCTGGGCGGCCAGATGAGCGACTCTCTGCGGCCCCACTGCTCCGCGCCCGGCATGGTTAGTTTTCCTCCGGCTGCTTGCGTTTCGCGAGGATTTCATGGGCGCGCACCGCCTTGGTTGCCTGCACCTCACGGAAGATTTGTGCGGCCTGCTCGCGCGACAGCTTCTCGCCGCGCAGCAGCGGCTCCAGAGCATTCATAATGGTCAACTCGATGGCCACCAGTTCTGTGAACATATGCGCCTGCAGCGTTCCCGCGTTGCCGCCGTACCCGTTGTGCAGCAACACCTCCCGCGCCCAATCCGCGACCGTCTTTCCGGCTCGCCATGCCCTCCGCTCCAGGGCGGCATATTCGGATTCGCTGATTCTTAGGCCGAGGATTCTGGTCTTGCTGGGCGGTTTTCCGTTCTCGTTCTGCTCCAGGGGAAAAGCATCTTGCATGGATCACCTCCACGTCATAGCAGCCCCGTTCACAAATGCAAACTCGCGTTATCATTCGTAAACGGCGGCTCGATCACGTTCTCACTTTTCATTGTGTTAACGTTTGTCAACGCTGTTAACAAACGTCAACCCTTTCAGGGGTGGAGTGTCGCAAATCAACCCGGTGCGCAGCACCGAACGTACTCACTCCACTCCTGCGGCGCGCTTTGCGGCTACTGAATCACGGTCCGCCACAGAACCGCTGGGACGCTTCGCAGCGCCGTTTACAGCCTCGCGAGCCGCGCCGTTCTGGCCGAAGCGCCGCACGCGCAGGCTAGGCGGAACCTGGGCCGCCTCCGGTGTCCGCAGGAAGTCCTGGAAGTCGCGGTCCTTGGCGAAGACGTAAGCCAGCGCTTTGTCCACGACTTCATCGGCGGTTGCGTGCAGAAACGCAGCGTACTGATCGATCTGGCTGGCGGTGGCTTCGTCGAGCCGGATCGTAGCTGTTATCTGGCGGGTTTGAACAATCTCAAGCAAGGGCATGATGAGTTTCCTTTCGGTGTGAGTTCAGGTCTGGCTTTGGGGGGCGTATTGGTTGCTGTGCCGCCCAGAGAATCTCAACGGCATAGGTCCTGCAATCGTCGCTCGAAAGCTCGAACCGTCGCCGGATTTCGAGCATGGTCAGAACGTCGGCAACAGGCGCGTTTTCGGCCAGCCATTGGCGGGCCGAATCGATGTCAAAACGCTTCCGCTTGCGAGCCATATTCAGCATGGAATTAGCTCCAATTCCGCCTGCGCTTCGGCCTGGAATACGTGTTCCATCAGGAACTGCCGTGTATGGCGGTCGTAGTCGTCTACTCGCAGCACTTCGCGAATGATGCGCTGGCCCGGCTGGCGTTCGATATGGACGACGTAATCGACGGCCTCGCCGATCTCGGCTTCGATGTCCTCATAGGTCGCTTGTTGGTGGCTACGCAGCACGAGATTGGCAAAGCGGCGCAGCGCCTTGACGGCGGAGTTGGCGTGGATGGTCGCAAGCGACCCGGAATGCCCGGTGTTGAAGGAGTCGAGCAATGTTCGCGCCTCGACGCCACGCACCTCACCCAGAATGATCCGGTCGGGCCGGAAGCGAAGTGCATCCTTGAGCAGTTCCTCGAATGTGACGGACTTTCCGAACGTATGCGTCTGCGACTCGGTGGAGACGATGTTCGGCTTGCGGATCTGAAGCTCCGGCGTGTCTTCAATGATGACGAGGCGTTCCTCATCAGGAATTGCATCAGCCAGTATCCGCAGCAGCGTCGTCTTTCCCGACCCGGTTCCGCCGCTGATGAGCAGCGTCTTGCCCGCCTGAATCTGCTCGGCAAGGAAGTCGGCAACAATGCGTGTCAGCGTGCCGCGCGCAATCAGGTCATCGACCGTGAAATGGCGGCTGGTGAACTTACGGATTGAGACCGCTGGAGCCGGGCCGACCACCGGCGGAATCCACACCGCAATCCGACTCCCATCGGGAAGCCTCGCGTGCAGGCTTGGGTTGTCGTCATCGAGTCGCTTGCCGAGGTGATTGGCGATCACCTCGAGGCCAGTGCGCAGGCTGGCTGGTGCGAATGATATGTCAGCTTTCCTTCACGCTCGGCGTACCAGCTCGTGTCGGGATTGCCGAGAATTTCGCTCACCCCATCGTCGAGCAGCAGCGGCTCGATGGGGCGCAAGAACGGAAGGATCAAATCGAAGTTCATCGCCAACCTTTTCCAGCAAGGAAGCCCAGCGCTGAGCCGGGCTTCCGGGAGTGGAGGAAGAAGCGGCCTAAGCCGCCTCTTCCTCAGGGTTGAAGTCATCGCTGGCCGCTTCTTCCGGGGCGGCCTTCTCGGCGCGGTCGAGCTTCAGGATTGAAGAGACGCGCACTTCCCAGATGCGTTCCTTCTGGCCGGTCTTCTTGTCCGTCCGTTCGCGGCTGCGCAACTCGCCTTCGACGGCCAGATGTGCGCCCTTCTTCAGAGTCTTCGCGTAGTCGGCCAGCTTGCCCCAGGCGATGCAGCGATGCCATTCGGTGTGGTCGATATACTTGCCCGTCGTCTTGTCCTTGTACGAGCTTTTCGTGGCCAGCGACAGGGCGGTGAAGTTTGCGTTCTTGGTGGCAACGGCGGTCGAGTCTTTGCCGAGAAATCCGATGAGTGTGATGCGGTTCTGATACATGGTAAGTCTCCTAAGGTTGAATTCCCGGATTGGCCGGGTCACCCATTGGCGAAGCCTGAGCGACGGGCCATGCTCCCAAGGCCGAGCCGCGCTTTCTGGAGCAGGGGCCCAAACTTGCTTTGGGAGAGGAGTCCGGAAAGCAGAGCGGCGATGTGCCGCAGAATCGGGGTCCCCGCGTGCGGGGTGATGGGGCGCATGA
>JAJYGR010000172.1 GCA_021790655.1 Acidobacteriota bacterium
GGGCCTATGCAACCGAATTTCCCTGTACAACAACTACGAACGCGTCGCTCCAGATTTTATGGCCTGGCGTGTTTTGGTTTTCTTCTATGTATTTTCTCGGCCACAAGCCTTTGCTGGAGTCAGGCTTCTACAACCATAGCCAGTCAGACCGGACCCAGACTGTCTTCAAAGTGGGAAGAACTCACAGGCCCGGACTTTATTCGCGCCATCCATCAGTCGCAGGGGGTATGCCTGTTGCCATTCGGCATTGTTGAAAAGCACGGCGCGCACCTTCCGCTCGGCACCGATCTCATCAACGTGCGTTATGCCTCGCTCCAGGCCGTGCAACAGGAATACGCGGTCGTGTTTCCTCCGTATTACTTCGGCCAGATTGCCGAGGCCCGTCACCAGCCGGGAACGCTGTCGTATTCCGCGCACCTACAGATGGAACTGCTCCAGGCGACCACCGACGAAATGGCGCGCAACGGCTGCAAAAAAATTGTCATTGTGAACGGCCACGGCGGGAACCAGAGCTTCCTCCCGTATTTTGCGCAGTCGCAATTGGACTCCCCCCATGATTACGTCGTTTACATATATTGGCCCTCAGGAACGCACCATCTGGCTGGACGCCCTCCCGAGCATGACAAAATCGATATGCATGCTGGCGAATCGGAGACCTCGCACATGATGGTTGCGCGCCCGGACCTGCTCCACATGGACCGTGTCCCACAGGAATCCGGTGCCGACCAAAATCGGCTGCATCTGCCGCCGGGTCTTTACACCGGCATCTGGTGGTATGCAAAATTCCCCAATCATTATGCGGGCGACGCCAGCTATGCCAATCTCAAGCTCGGACAATGGGACATGAAAACCTGGGCCAACAGCATTGCAGGAGTCATACGAGCAGTCCGCGCCGACCAGACCAGCCTACAGCTACAAAACCAGTTCTTTCAGGATGCGAAACACCCCATCGACACTCAGCAATAATTTTGACGCGCCTTTCTCTTTCTTTACCGGAGGCTGGTCGCAAGAGAAAACGTATTAGAATTTGATGTAGGCGCTTTGTCTGCATCGATTGACGAAATATTTTTAATTTCATAACAAAATTCTCCATGCCAAAATTATCCATTCGCGATCTTTCTCTGGAACACAAGCATGTTCTCATTCGTGTCGACTTCAACGTTCCGCTTTCTGAAGATGGCACGCAGATTATGGAAGACACGCGCATCCGCGAGACGCTTCCCACGCTCGAATATGCGTTGCGGCACCGTGCCAAGGTAATTCTCGCGTCGCATCTCGGTCGCCCCAAAGGGAAGCCCAATTCAAAGATGAGCCTTCGCCCTGTGGTTGACCGTTTGCGACAGCTTCTCGATCAGCACCTGGACCAGTCCGTCAACGTTGGCTTCTCGCCGGACTGCGTTGGCAAGACCGCCGAAGAGACCGCTCGCATGTTGGAGTCGGGCCAGGTGTTGTTGCTCGAAAACTTGCGCTTTCACGCGGAGGAGGAAAAGAACGATCCGGCATTCGCGAGGGAACTCGCCAAACTCTGCGAACTGTATGTGAACGACGCGTTCGGCAGCGCCCATCGAGCCCACGCATCGACGGAAGGCATCACGCACTTTGTGGAGCAGTCGGCTGCGGGCCTGTTGATGGAAAAGGAACTGAATTATCTTGGCAAGGCGCTGCGCGATCCTGACAAGCCGTTCATCGCCATTCTCGGCGGGGCCAAAGTCTCCGACAAGATTGAGGTCATTCAAAACCTGCTCGGTAAGGTGGACGCATTGCTGATCGGCGGCGGCATGGCGTACACGTTTTTAAAAGCTCGCGGTCAAAATGTCGGCAAGTCTTTGCTGGAAGCAGACAAGCTGGACGTAGCGCGCGATGCAATGGACACCGCATCCAAGCGCGGCGCGCGTTTCCTCCTGCCCGTCGATCATATACTTGCGGACAAATTTGCCGCCGATGCGCACACCCAGTCATTCTCCGGGAATGGTGACTTTCCTGCCGACTGGATGGCGCTCGACATCGGCCCAAAAACCATCGGACTGTTTGTGGATGAAATCTCCCGCGCGCGCACTATTGTTTGGAACGGACCCATGGGCGTCTTTGAAATGCCAGCCTTCGCGCATGGGACCATGCAGGTCGCGCAGGCGGTCGCGAACAACACCGTTGCAACCTCCATCGTGGGAGGCGGAGATTCCGTCGCCGCAGTCCACCAGGCGGGCGTGGCGGAGAAAATCACCCACATCTCAACCGGCGGCGGCGCATCGCTTGAATTTCTTGAAGGAAAAAAATTACCGGGCGTCGAAGCCCTGACGGAGAAGACCTCTTGAGCACTCGCAAACCCCCTCGTAAACCTTTGATTGCAGCCAACTGGAAGATGTATAAAACGCCCACTCAGGCGAAGGAATTTGTCTCCGCATTTTTACCGCTTGTCCACGGCCACACCCGCGACGAAATCGTTCTCTGTCCGCCATTCGTAGACATTGCGACTGTGGTTGCAGCGACGCGCGGCAGCAATGTCCACGTCGGTGGGCAGAACATGCATTGGCAGGAGGAAGGCGCTTTTACTGGCGAGGTCTCGGCTGCGATGCTGGCCGCCTCCGGTTGTACGCACGTCATCCTCGGCCATTCCGAGCGCCGCCAGCTCTTCGGCGAGACCGACGAGACCGTCAATCGGAAACTGCACACGGCGCTTCAACATAAGCTGACGCCCATTGTCTGCGTAGGCGAGCTGCTCGCCGAACGCGAAGATGGCAAGACAGAAGAAGTCCTTTTGCGGCAGACCTCCAAAGCTCTAGTCGGCATTGCAGCAGACGCGGCGCGTCTCATTGTCATTGCGTATGAACCGGTGTGGGCCATCGGCACCGGCAAAACAGCCACGCCGGAAATGGCTGCCGAAGCGCATCTCATCATTCGCAGCCAGGTCGCGCGCTCACTGGGCCGTGAGATCGCAGACAAGATGCGCATTCTGTATGGCGGCAGCGTGAAGCCGGAGAACGCCACGACCCTGTTGAACCAGCCAGAAATCGACGGCGCGCTGGTGGGCGGGGCCAGCCTCGATCCGCAGTCCTTCGCCAAGATCGTCCAGTACATCACGTTTTAATTCACTTTCAGAAAGCCTTCATGCCACTTCGCGCAGTCATATTCGATTACGGCCTTGTGCTGTCTGGCCCCGCCGATCCGACAGCGCGCGCGCGCCTGCTGGAGCTTACCAACCTTGCTCCGGAAGTCTTCGACGCGCACTACTGGAAGTATCGTCTGGACTACGACCGCGGGGCCTTGAATGGGCGCACCTACTGGCAGACCATCGCGCGCGACACTGGAATGTCGCTGACTCCCGAGCAGATTTCTGCGCTGATCGAACAGGATGTCTTACTTTGGGCCAGCCTGAACCCCGTCATGCTGGACTGGGTGGTGCGCGTGCGGGCCGCAGGACTTAAAACCGCGATCCTCTCGAACATGGGAGAAGAGTTACTGGCGTACATGCGTCAGAACTTTCGCTGGCTCGATGCATTCGATCATCACACCTGGTCGTGTGAACTCAGAATCGTCAAGCCCGATACTGCTATCTATGAACACACGCTGGCCGCTTTGGGTGTACAACCTGAGGAAGCGCTTTTTATCGATGACCGCGCAGAAAATATTGAAGGCGCAAAAAAGGCCGGCTTACACGCGCTTCTGTTTCGCGACGAAGGGACCTTGCAGGCAGACCTGCAACAGGCTGGCTGGGCCAACGCGCTGCCGCCAGTGATTTTGCAGACCGTCTAGTGGGCCTGCGCGCCGACTTCTCCAATCGGGATGGGGACCTGCTCGACAATTTCCACGTTGAACCCCTGGAGCGCGGGTACGTGCGTCGGTGTGTTTGTAAGCAGGCGAATTTTATGAATGTTCAAGTCGGAAAGAATCTGGCCGCCGAGTCCAACCTGGCGCAGCGTTCGCTGTTGGCGATCTTCATATCCTTCTCGCGCGCGTAGATCGCGATGAAACACCAGTCGATGGTTCGGGCCGCTTTGATCCACGCCAAATCCCTTCGTGTTGTTATGCAGGTAGATCAACGCGCCGCGCCCCACCTCGGCAATCATCTGTAACGATTTGCGCACGACTTGCTGGCAATCGCACAGTGGAGTACCAAATACATCTCCAGCAAGGCAGTGCGTGTGGACACGCACCAGCACGGGTTCCTTTGACGCTGCATTGCTGTCCGTGGCCGCCACATCGCCGCGCACCAGCGCAATATGACTTTCGCCACCATCTACTTCGCTCTCATAGGCGATCATGCGGAACTCGCCGAACGGGGTCGGCAGCATAGACTCCGCCACGCGATGGATATAACGCTCATTCTGGAGACGATAGCGGATCAGCTCGGCGACAGTCAGCATTTTCATGCCATGTGTTTGGCAGAAGCCGATCAGATCGGGAACACGCGCCATGCTGCCGTCATCTTTCATGATTTCGCAGATCACGCCAGCCGGAACCAGTCCAGCCATGCGAGCCAGATCGACCGAAGCTTCCGTCTGCCCGGCACGCACCAGCACGCCGCCACGGCGCGCGCGCAATGGGAATATATGTCCCGGCCGCGCCAGGTCCGCTGCGGAGGACTTTGGATCGATGGCGACGCGAATGGTATGAGAGCGGTCATGCGCGGAAATGCCGGTCGTCACACCCTCCCGCGCTTCAATGCTCTCAGTAAATGCCGTGCCAAAACGCGATGTGTTTTCCTCTGTCATCGGGCGCAGTCGGAGGTGGTCAGCACGGTCTTCTGTCAGCGCCAGGCAGATGAGTCCACGCCCGAAGCGCGCCATAAAATTGATCGCTTCCGGAGTGACAAACTCCGCCGCTAGGGTAAGGTCGCCCTCATTTTCGCGGTCTTCATCATCCACCACCACGATCATCCGGCCCGCGCGGATTTCATCTAACGCAATCGGCACATCGACAAATGCATTCGAGGAAGTCATGCCATGATTGTATCCATTTGTCATCTGCCGGGTGTGTACCGCTGGGTTTGGTTGTCGAGCTTCAAAAGAAAAACGCCGCTCCCAAATGGAAGTGGCGTTTTTCTGGAAACAAAGACCCCTGTTACAGAGACGATTCGATCTCAAAACCCCATGCTTCAAGCAGTGCTTCAGGAATATATTTCGAATTCTTGTTCCTGCGGGCCCACTCCCTTAAGCGCGTGGAGCGAATGTATTGGTCGGGTGTCAGTTTATATTCCTTCACAACCTGTTCAAATGAAGTAACGGTGGGAACGACCGGCCCGATAGGTTCCGGCTTGCCCCAATTTGGGTTACCACGACGTTTAGCCATTAGTTCGCTGTTCCTTTGCCTGCAAGATTTAGTGTGCAGTGATGATTCAGAGGTGCATACAGTTCCTGGCGGCAGGGGAGACTGCCAAGCGTAACTCATCTGTTAGTTTACGAACATTTCATACTTAAATCAACAACAGAGCCACAGATTGGATATGATGTTCGGCTTCCGCTATCGGTGGAATCCAGTATTTCTCATCGCGGAAAAGCTTGATGCAAAAGGGCTTCCGCTCCGCGCCAGAAAATTTGAACGCCAATTGCCAGCAGTATGAAAGAAATGATGCGCAAGACGCCATGGATCGTCTGCTGAGAGATTTTTCGCGCGAGTGTAGGCGCATACGCATAGGCAAAATACACGAACAAACACAAAACAGCGATGGCGAGAAACAAGCCAACCTGACTGAACACGCTGTCGAGCACCAGAGGCTGCTCGGCATGTGCCGCCAAGGTCAGGGTCACGACAACAGTCCCAGGGCCCGCGGTAACAGGGAAAGTAAAGGGATAAAA
>JAJYGR010000124.1 GCA_021790655.1 Acidobacteriota bacterium
CAGCACGATCTTTCACAAGTCGCAGCGTGGTTGCAATCCCAGGGCTTTCAGGTCAGCGCCATTCCAGCCAGTGCAGACCGAATCGATTTCAACGGCACAGCAGCGCAGGTAGAGGCGACTTTTCACACCCAAATGCACCGCTATCTTCTCCAGGGAATGCCGGAATGGGCCAACGCGACGGACATCAGCGTTCCGCAGGCCATTGCCGGGATGACTTTGGGTATCGCGCATCTGAATACCTTCCGTCCGCAGCCTCATTTCGCCAAGCGTCTGGCCCATGTGGCGCAGCAGCCTGCTACAGACGCTTTACATCCGCGCTACACAGTACAAGTTTGCACATCGAACACGAGCCCTTGTCCCAGCGGCGACATAGCCACGGTCAATTTTCTGGCGCCATCGGACATTCATACGATTTACGATCTTGACGCGTTATACAACAGCACAATTACCGGCAAAGGACAAACGATGGCGGTGATGGGGCAGACCGACATCATGACCTACCAGAGCGATATCGCGCACTTCCGCTCGCTCAGCGGCCTGAATGCGACCAATTTACCGACGCAAATCCTCGTGCCCAATACGGGATCTGCTGCCGTTTCGCCGGGAGATCTGGAGGAGGCGGACATTGACGTGGAGTGGTCGGGCGCGGTGGCGAAAGATGCGACCATTCTTTACATCACGGTCGGCAACAATACGAATTTTGGGGTGTTTGATTCGCTGCAATACGCCGTCCAAACAGCGCTCGTGAACAATAACACACAGTTCGTTCCCGTCATCAGCATCAGCTATGGGAACTGCGAACAGGCGTTTGCAGGCAGTACGGATTTACAGACTCTGGAGGGCTACCTGCAGCAGGCCAACTCACAAGGGCAAACTGTAGTCGCTGCCGCAGGGGACAGCGGGTCTGCCGACTGCGATATTACAGGGCAGAACTCCAGTGGTACGTATGTGGGCGCCGTGAAGGGACTCGCCGTCGATTACCCCGGCAGCAGCCAGTACGTGACTGCTGCCGGAGGAACTTCCTTCAGCGGAGATGTGACGAACCAGTCGCAATACTGGTCTAAGATCGGAAATGCAAATAACGGTTCGGCCCTCAGTTATATTCCAGAAACAACATGGAATGACACCCCTAACCTGACTGATTTGAAAAATATAGGTAGTTTGAGTGCTGGCGGTGGGGGAGCTAGTACGCTGTTCTCGAAGCCATCCTGGCAGACAGGCAATGGAGTTCCCAAAGATAGCAAACGTGACGTCCCAGACGTTTCTCTTGCCGCAGATCCCAACCATGACGGGTATGTTCTCTGCACGGAAGAAACAAATTCGGCGGGAACCGCACTGACAGGCACAAGCAGTTGCGCATACCCTGTGGGATCAGGTGAGGTGGCCTACTTTGACGCAACGGGCAATGGCTACCTTTACGGAGGCACGTCGATTGTTGCTCCACAAATGGCTGCCATGATTACCCTGTGGAACCAGAAGGCTGGGAACACGAGCGGTGTGGGGAATGCGAACCCGATCTTTTATCTGAGCGCCCAAAATACGCCTGGCGCATTTCACGATACCACTACAGGCAGCAATGCTGTCGTCTGTCAGCAAGGTAGCCCAGACTGTGTGGCTAGCAGTTCAGGTGGCTATGTGATGTCCTGTTGCAACGCTGGGAGTGGGTACGATCAGGCCACGGGTCTTGGTTCTGTGGACGCTAGCGCACTTGCAGCAGCATGGCCTTCGATCACGGCGACCAATACAAATTTCACGCTGCTCGCCAACCCCACATCGCTGACGGTTCCACACGGCGGGTCTGGAACAACGAAGCTGGTACTCTCGCCGAGCACTGGATTCACAGGGACAGTCACTCTGACCTGTTCAAATCTTCCCGCGAATACAACGTGTAGCTTTGCTCCCAGCGGGTCAGTCGTTCTTACTTCTGGAGTCGCTGCGGATGTAACGCTCACCGTTGCCAATACCAGCACGGCTGGCCTGTTCGCGCCAGTGAAGCCGTTCCATCGAAACTGGCCTATGGAAACAGCGTTTGCCAGTGTCTTGGGAGTATTTCTCCTGGGCGCGGGTCGCAAGCGTCTCTTTTTTCCTGCAAAGATGTTGGCTGGTTTCATCCTTCTATTCGGCCTGATGGCCGCAACAGCCTTGACTGCGTGCAGTTCTGGAAGCAGCCCAACAGTGGGAAGCGGGACTGGTGGGAGCGGCGGTGGAAGCTCCGCGACATCCACCATTACGGTGACCGGAACTTCAACAGCAACCTCAGGCTCTTCGACGGCATCGACACAAATTCAATTGACGATCTCGTAAGCTGCGTTCGTACTTGCATATCCAATGCAAAGGGAGACAATAGGAAGCCGCGCCATGGCCACTTCAGATTGCCTCCCTTTCATTTTGTATTCCGCCAACGGGAGAAACAGTCCGAACGGCTGACTCTACAGTCCGGGATGCATCTTGTAAAAGTCGGTGGCCTGCTGATACGCCCGCGCGAAGACGCAAAGTTTCGCATCCTGATACAGTCCCCCAAGAAAAGTGATACTTACCGGAGTTCCCGGGCCTCCGATGTCGTCGTCATCTCCTGTGTCTGTGATCGGTGGCTTGGGCGCATCCTTCCCGCGAATCCCATTCGGCTGGATGACGGCGGGATGTCCGGTCAGGTTTGTCACGACTAGTTGCTCCCCACCGCTGGGAGTGACCAGGATGTCGACGGTTTCGAAGATCTTTGCCATCTGGTGAATAGCAAGCGTGCGAGCGCGATTGGCCTGAATGTACTCCACTGCGGGATAGAAGCGCGCAATGCGAAAAAGATTGGGCCAGTCCTCGGGTCCTTGCTCGGTCAACAGCTTGTCGCGTCCTGTCATTGTCAGCTCGTCAAAGGCTGCGGCCGCTTCCGCGCTCAGCAGTTTGGCCATCGCTTCGTAAGGTAGCTTAGGCAACTCGACGGGAACCAGGTCCACCCCCATATTTTTCAGCTTATCGAGTGCCGCTAGGTCAAACTTCCTGTCATACACGGTGCGGGCACGATAGGCGCGGCGATGACCCAACCGCTCTTGCCATTTCTTTTCCTCTTCCGGCGTCATAGCGGCAGGCGCTTTTTCATCCAGAGGTTTTGGCATGTCGAAAGCGGATTTCAGGTACCCGATCCGCAGTCTGCGCCAGTCGAAATCCGTGTCCCAGTTGAACGCGGCGTTCTTTACGCTAAGGTCTTTCCCATCTGGACCGTAAATACTGCTCATAACGATGGCGCAGTCATCGACTGCACGACAGATTGGCCCCAGTTTGTCCATCGTCCAGGAAAGCGCCATCGCTCCGGTGCGAGGAACGAAGCCGAAGGTGGGCCGCAGCCCTGTCGTACCGCAGCGCGTAGAAGGCGAAGAGATTGAGCCAAGCGTTTCCGAGCCAATGGAAAAGGCCACGCATCCCGCAGCAGTGGCTGAAGCCGGTCCGGCAGAGGAACCACTGGAGCCTTGCTGCTTGTTCCATGGATTGCGCGTGCGCCCGCCGAACCATTTATCGCCATTGGCCAGCGCGCCGAGTGTAAGTTTTGCAACCAGCACGGCGCCTGCTGCGTCCAGACGCTGCACCACGGTCGCATCCTCATCAATCATCTGGTGCTGAAATCCGCCCGCACCCCAGGTGGTTGGATAGCCCTTCACGGCCAGCAGGTCCTTGGCCCCCCAGGGCAGACCATGCAGGGGGCCGCGATATTTTCCGGCGGCTATCTCAACGTCCGCGGCTCTGGCCTGGGCCATTGCGCGTTCCTCGGTAAGCGTGATCAGGAAATGCAATTCCGGATCATAGCGGCGGATACGCTCGATGTACATTTCCGTGAGCGCGACAGACGACACTTTCTTCGTGCGGACATATTCTGCGAGCTGCGTCACTCGGTCGAAGGCAAGCGTCTCGAGGTTTTTCGGACTCCTCCCTACGGCGGGAGCAGTCCCGTAATTCGGAAGCTGACGATTCGTGTGGAGGATCGCGCCAGGTGGCAAAGGGTCGAAGATGTACGCGGGAGCCACACTGTTTGGCATGTGGAGTGCGCGAACTGCCTGATATCCGGTTCGCTGCCGATTGAGTCCCTCCAACATCATAGGCACTTGATCCGGAGCGATGGAGACGCCAGCAAGCGCAGCGGCCTGCTCCAGCATTTCGGGCGTGATTTTCGGCAATTCCTTCGGCGACGAAGTTGTGCCGGCGCTAGACGAGGCGGCTTGTGCTTGCGCCGCAATCGTGTAAAGAGTTCCAGGCAGCAAAGTGGAGGCAAAACCGAATTGCGAACAGACAGTAAGGAAATGTCGGCGATCCATCATGATGCCGAACTTTATCACAATTCTAAAGTTTCGCGCTCGATTTAGATTCAGCGAGCGAATAAGATTCGGCGCGCTGTTCGAAGTGAAGTAAGAATGCGTTGGGCGCCAATGGCGTCAAATTCGAGCCACCACATAGGCAGTCCATACGCGACAGCCGACAGAATAGCGACAAAAAGAAGGTGAGGATAATCTGGTGCAAGAAAGAATCGCGTAAGGAGCAGGGGCACGACCAGAAATACGAAACAGCGGAGACCAGTGTGCAAGTAGACAATGGCAGTTTCACGCATGCTGATATGGAGGAGACGTTCCACCGCCATGGGTTGAATAATTCCGCGAAAAATGATGCTGGGAACCAACGTTCCCAGTGCAACCCCAATCATGCCATAGGGTCGCGCCAACGCAATGCTAAGAATCAGGTTCGCTATCGCCTCACTGATATTGATTGTCGCGTAGGCCTTTTGATGCAGGCTCGCATAAAGGGCATTGACTGAAGTGGCCTGCGAAGTTTCAAGAAAAACCGCCAGCGCCAAAATCACGATGACCGGGTATATATCGGTGAAGGAGCGGCCCATCCAGCGGACCACGAAATCCCGAGACCAGGCGATCATGCCGAACACCATGAAAGACGATCCGACCAACGCTATCCTTGTCCCGGCGAAAAAGCTGCGTCGGAAGCCCGCCTGATCGCTGATGCTTTGCTGCATGCTAAGCACGGGAACCAAGACGCCGATGATGGCTGCAATAGCATCGACGTAGTACAGCACCAGCGTAGTGCCAATGCTGTAATGGGCCACCGCCGTCAGGCCTATAAAAAATGAGACGGTAAGAGTGTCGGTCTGGAAGCGGATGCGGTCAGCGACCTGTCCTATTAAAACGGGACCGCCAAAATTGAAGAGCTTGCTCGCTGTTTGGCGGTTCCATCGCGGCCAGGAAAAAATGTGAAGAAAGGGGAATTTGCGATGCACGCAACGTAAAACGATCGTGTTTGCGGGTATGGATGTAAATACGCTAAGCCATGCAAGACCGACCACACCATGGTGGGCGTCGAGGACTAAAACGGTTCCAACTGCGCGCAGAATGGCGGAAAGTATCAGCACCCAGGCTGTGATGTCGAAATGTTGTCCGGCATTCATCACGCCAAAGGGAACGCGCATAGAGAAGTTGATCGCAGTATTGAATCCAACGATTAATAGGACTGCGGCCAGTAAGGTTCCGTGGGTGTGATTCAGTTTATATACGCCTGCGGCGAGTACAACCGTAGCGCTCATCAAGACCAGACCTACGCCGCCAAATATCCTCAGGCTTGTGCCGTAGATATTGCGTGCTTCTTCGTGATCTTCCCTGCCGAAGGCGTAGGCCATGTGGGTAAAGACCGCCTCGGATAAGCCCAGATCTAAAAAGCTGTAATAGCCGATGAATGCCATC